>CAIZDF010000198.1 GCA_903931645.1 uncultured Tolumonas sp. | reverse complement strand
GTTTGCTACAAACCGTTTCACCTAAATAAATATCACGTGCAGCACTTTGACTTGCCTGCTGATAAAAGGTTTCGACATCCGCTTTTGGCCAGAAATAAAGTAATGGGCCAAGGGAAAAATACATGCTGTTCAACTCCTATTGCCACTGCCGGTGATAGGCACCCAGCGTGGTCTGACTGCCTTCAGAGACAGCCGCTAACTGTTTATCCCACTCGGCGCTCACCTGATATTGTGCCGGGTTTTTCTTATAGGCATCGATGGCTGCACGCCATACTTTAGTGACTTGCTCCACATACGCAGGGCTGCGTTGACGGCCTTCAATTTTTACTGACGTCACACCCGTTTCAAAAAGTTCTGGCAGTAAGGACAAAGTATTCAGGCTGGTTGGTTCTTCCAGTGTATGGAAAATATGATTATTGGTGTTGTAACGGCCTTTACACAGCGTTGGGTAACCCGCGTTTTCACCTTTCTGGTAACGATCAATCAATACGCCGTTCAAACGAGATTCTAAACCATTCGGGGTTTCTTCCCAGCGCACGTATTTCGCTGGCGAACAGGCACCTACGGTATTTGGGCTTTCACCGGTTAGGTATGAAGATAAATAGCAGCGACCTTCCGCCATAATGCACAGGCTGCCAAACGCAAATACCTCCAGCGGTACATCTGTTTCCCGCGACAGCTGTCTGACCTGATGCATGGATAACACCCGCGGAAGCACAACGCGCTGGATGTTGAAATTTTCTTTGTAAAAACGCACGGCGGCGCTGTTGGTTGCTGATGCTTGAACCGATAAATGGATCTCCTGCTCAGGATAACGCTGCCGCGTGTAATCAAGCACAGCAATATCGGCAATGATCAGCGCATCGGCACCCAGCTCCACACCGCGATCGACTGCGGCTTGCCAGCGGGCGGCACTACCAGGGTGTGCAAAGGTATTAATAGCGATATGCAATTTTCGCTGATGCTGGTGAACATATTCCACCGCGCGTTGCAGTTTCTTGTCATCGAAGTTAAGGCCAGCAAAATGCCGTGCATTCGTATCATCTTTAAAGCCGATATAAACCGCATCCGCACCATTATCAACGGCGGTTTTCAGCGCTGGCAAACTACCAGCGGGACACAATAGCTCCATGGTTTTACTCATAGGGTGGTAATGAAGGCATTGTAATCATTTGAGGAATGAGAGTTTTTGACCTGACCCCATATTGGGTTCGACTCTATTCTGACAATTTGCGGTAACTTTGATATTGGGCAGGGCTCTATGTGGTTTGCTGTGGTTAGATGCCATTTATCTGCTAAAGGAGAGGTTATGTTGCTGAAAAATTTACATCACAAACTGGTGATGCAAGCGCCGCAGTGGTTACGTTTACCAGTGGCTTTGATCCCATTTGCTATTAAAAAGCCTGCCATGGTTTTTATGCTGCAGCGTATTTTTAAAGAAGCGTTGGCTGATGGTGATTTTGAATTTCTGGAAGGGCGCTTTCTGAAAGTTTCGGTCGATGAACTGAAACTCAGTTGTTTCATTACGCTCAAACAAGGTCAGTTAATGGTGCTGGAACAAAGCGATGTCTGTGATGTCAGTTTTGCTGCGGGCCTGAATGACTTAATTCTGATCGCGGGACGCAAAGAAGATCCAGATAGTCTCTTTTTCCAGCGTCGCCTGCGTATCGAAGGTGATACCGAGTTAGGGTTGGAAGTGAAAAACCTGATGGATAGCCTGGATCTGGATGAATTACCGAAGATTATCCGTCTGGCGCTCAATGATCTGGCTTTGTTTGTTCAGCAAGGAATTCACGCGCCTGAGAGTGCTGGCACGCGCGCCGCTACCATTTGATTGTGATAGCATGCCCGCAGATGAAGCATAACAGGTAGTCATAATGCTGGAAAACGTTCGCATAATTTTGGTTAACACCTCTCACACTGGCAATATTGGCTCGGCTGCCCGCGCGATGAAAACGATGGGATTGTCACAGCTGGTGCTGGTTGATCCAGTACAACCACCCGATGGGCAATCAGTTGCGCTGGCGGCAGGGGCGACCAATATTCTGGCAAATCTGCGTATTGTGCCGACACTGGCAGAAGCCATTGCTGATTGTTCTTTAGTGGTTGGCGCCAGTGCACGGTCAAGAACCTTAGCTTGGCCGATGCTGGATCCTCGGGAAATGGGGGAGCGATTAGCAACTGATGCGAAGAAGGGCACTGTGGCACTGGTGTTTGGCCGAGAACGAACTGGCCTCAGTAATGAAGAATTGCAGCAGTGCCATTACCACGTCAATATTCCGGCTAATCCTGAATACAGCTCACTCAATGTCGCGATGGCTGTGCAGACGCTGAGTTACGAAATTCGTATGGCATGGCTGGCCCAGCAAGAAACTGGTATTCAGGTTGACGATGACGGTGATTATCCACCGCAGGCGTCAATGGAGCTATTTTTCCAGCATTTGGAAGAAACATTATACCAGACCCAGTTCCTGCATTCTGATCGCTCTGGGCATGTCATGATGCGTTTACGGCGTATGTTTACCCGTATGCGCCCCGACAGTAATGAGCTGAATATTTTGCGCGGAATATTAACCTCGATACAAAAACCGCCACGTAATAGTTGAGTCATTTAGTAGGAATAATACTTGACTGAAAAGGTCGGACATGACAGCATAAATCCATTATGAACAAACGGGTATGCAAGCCATGAGACTGACTTCTAAAGGACGCTATGCGGTAACAGCGATGCTGGATGTTGCCTTACATGCCGAGCTGGGGCCGGTACCACTGGCGGATATTTCAGAGCGGCAGGGTATTTCACTTTCCTATCTGGAACAGTTGTTTGCCCGTCTGCGTAAGAATGGTTTGGTATCCAGTGTGCGTGGTCCGGGCGGTGGTTATCGTCTTGGTGCCAATGCAGATAAAATTGCGGTCGGTAAAATCATTGCAGCGGTAAATGAATCGGTAGATGCTACCCGTTGCCATGGTGAAACAGGCTGTCAGGGTGGTGTTCAGTGTCTGACTCATTCATTATGGCGTGATCTCAGCGCACGTATCAGCGACTTTCTGGATGAAATTACCTTGGGTGAACTCGTTCGTCAGGCTGAAGTAAAGCGTGTTTCCGAACAACAGAATAAACATCAGAACTCTGCTCAATCACAACGTAAACCGATGATGAGTGCAGATTCAATTATTGAAAGTTTAATGGAGTAAATGATGAAACTCCCGATTTATCTTGATTATTCAGCAACTTGCCCAGTCGATCCTCGTGTTGCTGAAAAGATGATGCAATGTTTAACACTGGACGGTAATTTTGGTAATCCAGCATCCCGTTCACACCGTTTTGGTTGGCAAGCGGAAGAAGCCATCGATGAAGCACGCAATAATATTGCTGATTTGATTGGCGCTGATCCGCGTGAAATCGTCTTCACTTCTGGTGCTACTGAATCTAATAACCTGGCAATTAAAGGTGCAGCCCATTTCTATGTGAAACAGGGTACACACATTATTACCAGCACAACCGAACATAAAGCAGTTCTGGATACTTGCCGTCATCTGGAATCTGAAGGCTCAGAGGTGACCTACCTTGAGCCGCAATCTAACGGTTTATTTACACTGCAGCAGATTGAAGCTGCTATGCGCCCCGACACCATTCTGGTCAGCATCATGCATGTGAATAACGAAATTGGCGTGATCCAGGATCTGGCTGCAATCGGCGAATTGTGTCGTGCCCGCAAAATTCTGTTCCATGTCGATGCCGCGCAAAGCGCTGGTAAAGTTGAAATCGACGTTGACGCAATGAAAATTGATTTGCTGTCTCTGTCTGCGCATAAAGCGTATGGCCCGAAAGGTATCGGTGCTCTGTACGTGCGACGTAAACCACGTGTCCGTCTGGAAGCTCAGATGCACGGTGGTGGTCATGAGCGTGGTATGCGCTCCGGCACATTGCCAACTCACCAGATCGTGGGAATGGGCGAAGCCTTCCGCATTGCAAAACTGGAAATGGCGGATGAATCTGTTCGTATTAAGGCACTGCGTGACCGTTTATACAATGGCCTGAAAGATATTGAACAAGTCTTTGTTAACGGCTCAATGGAACACCGCGTTGCTGGCAACCTGAACATCAGCTTTGCTTATGTTGAAGGTGAATCATTGATGATGGCGCTGAAAGATTTGGCGGTTTCATCGGGTTCAGCCTGTACTTCTGCCAGCCTGGAACCGTCTTATGTGCTGCGTGCATTAGGTTTGAATGATGAACTGGCGCACAGCTCGATCCGTTTCAGTATCGGTCGTTTTACAACCGAAGAAGAAATTGATTATGCAATTGGTCTGATCCGTAATTCGATTGGTAAGTTACGCGATTTATCACCGTTGTGGGATATGTTTAAAGAAGGGATTGACCTCAGCAAGGTCGAGTGGGTTAGTCACTGATAGTTAGGAGAGTATATTATGGCTTACAGTGAAAAAGTTATTGATCATTACGAACACCCGCGCAATGTTGGTTCCTTCGATAAAAATGATCCGAATGTTGCAACAGGTATGGTCGGTGCACCAGCTTGTGGTGATGTCATGAAGTTACAATTGAAAGTAAATGAACAAGGTATCATTGAAGATGCCAAGTTTAAGACTTATGGTTGTGGTTCAGCGATTGCTTCCAGTTCTCTGGTAACCGAATGGGTTAAGGGCAAAACGCTGGATGAAGCGCAAGCAATCAAGAACACGGATATTGCTGAAGAATTGGCTTTGCCACCAGTGAAAATCCACTGTTCAATTTTGGCGGAAGATGCCATTAAAGCAGCGATTGCAGACTATAAGCATAAAAAAGGTTTGGTATAAGTATTTGGTGTAAGTACTTGGTATAAGTTTAGTAGGGTAGGAACGTATGGGTATTACATTATCGGACTCAGCCGCAGATCGCGTAAAACGGTTTCTCACTAATCGCGGTAAAGGCGTGGGCTTGCGCCTTGGCGTTAAAACTTCCGGCTGTTCCGGTATGGCCTACGTTCTCGAATTCGTTGATGAAGTGAACGGTGAAGATCAGGTATTTGATGATAAAGGCGTCAAAGTAATTATTGATGCTAAAAGTCTCGCCTATCTGGACGGCACTGAGCTGGATTTTGTCAAAGAAGGGTTGAATGAAGGCTTTAAATTCAACAACCCTAACGTTAAAGATGCCTGTGGTTGCGGTGAAAGTTTCACCGTTTAAACCGTCATCAGAAGCGTAATGCGAATTCGACTCGCTTACTGTACTGTTACATGATAAAAGGCGCATTCAGGCGCCTTTTTCATTTTTATCCCCAGAGGGAATAGCTTGTGAATTACTTTGAGTTATTTCAGATCCCGGTCTCGTTGAACCTTGATACGGCGCAACTGGCGGTTCGTTATCGTGAACTGCAAAGACAGTTTCATCCGGATAATGTCGCAGCGCAGGCCGACGCGATTAAGCTGGAAGCAATGCAGCAGAGTGTCGAAATCAACAGTGCCTATAATACGTTAAAATTACCGCTGGCTCGGGCGGAATATATACTGGTATTACAGGGTATTGATCTTCGTCATGAGCAACAAACCGTCAAAGATACCGCTTTTTTGATGGAACAACTGGAATGGCGCGAAGAGCTCGATGATCTGCAACACCAACCCGATGAAGCCGCAATCACTGGTTTTCTGGTCAGAGTGAAACAGTATTATCAACGTTATTTCCTGTCGCTGGAGCAGCAAATTGCCGCAGCTCAATATCTCGAAGCGGCAGAAACCCTGCGTAAATTGAAGTTTGTTCAGAAAATGAAGGATGAGCTGGACAAGCTGGAAGAGTCACTCTTTGATTTATAACGGCTGAATTTATAACGACTTAATTTACAACGAATAATGTATGCAGCTGGCATACATATGAGGTCTAAAGATACGTTATGGCTTTATTGCACATTGCAGAACCCGGGCTGAGTGCTGCTCCGCATCAGCAAAAATGGGCGGTCGGCATCGATTTGGGAACAACCAACTCATTGGTCGCTGTCGTTCGTAGTGGCGTAGCAGAAACACTGGCTGATGCAGCAGGAAGGGATATTCTGCCATCAGTTGTCCGTTATTTACCCGATTCATTACAGATCGGTTCTGAAGCGAAAGATGCTGCTGCAGAAGATCCGCTGAATACTATCCAGTCTGTTAAACGTCTGATGGGAAAAGCACTGGCTGATGTCACACAGACCAACCTGCCGTATCAATTTACCGGTGGCGATAACGGCTTAGTGCATATTCACACTTGTCAGGGCGACATCAATCCGGTTCAGGTTTCGGCTGAAATTCTGAAAGCATTACAGTTACGTGCCACGCAAGCGCTGGAATCTGAGCTTGATGGCGTGGTGATCACAGTGCCTGCTTATTTTAATGATGCACAACGTCAAGCCACTAAAGATGCCGCACGTCTGGCTGGCATGCATGTGCTGCGGTTGTTGAATGAACCAACCGCGGCGGCCGTTGCTTATGGCCTCGACTCTGGTCAGGAAGGTGTGATTGCCGTGTATGACTTGGGCGGTGGCACCTTTGATATTTCAATTTTGCGTCTACATCAGGGCGTATTTGAAGTGATGGCTACCGGTGGTGACTCTGCGCTCGGTGGCGATGATTTTGATCATCTGCTGGCAGATTGGATTGCAGCGCAGGCCAATTTAACCGCACCATTTACGCCACAAGTGCAACGTCAGCTGCTTGATTTGGCCTGCGATGTGAAACAACTACTGAGTAGCAGCGATGCTGTTGATGTTCAATTTGCACAATGGACTGGTCACATTAATCGTGCTCAGTTTGAAGAACTCATCACGCCGCTGGTGAAACGCACATTGATGTCGTGTCGTCGCGCATTAAAAGATGCCGATATTACGGCAGACGAAGTGCTGGAGGTCGTCATGGTCGGTGGTTCGACTCGTGTGCCTTTGGTGCGTCAGCTGGTAGGTGATTTCTTTGGCCGCACACCGTTAACCAGTATTGACCCAGATAAAGTGGTTGCGATTGGCGCAGCGATTCAAGCCGACATTCTGGTGGGTAACAAGCCTGAATCAGAAATGTTGCTGCTGGATGTGATCCCGTTGTCGCTCGGTCTTGAGACCATGGGTGGTCTGGTTGAGAAGATCATCCCACGCAATACCACTATTCCCGTTGCACGAGCACAAGATTTCACCACTTTCAAAGACGGTCAAACGGCCATGATGATCCATGTGCTGCAAGGTGAACGCGAACTGGTCAGCGATTGCCGTTCATTAGCGCGCTTTACCTTACGCGATATTCCGCCATTAGCAGCAGGCGCCGCGCATATTCGGGTGACCTTTCAGGTCGATGCGGATGGTCTACTCTCTGTTAGTGCGATGGAAAAAAGCACTGGTGTGCAGGCTGCCATCGAAGTGAAACCTTCCTATGGTCTACAGGAAGATGACATGCTGCGTATGTTGCGTGAATCGATGGAATTCGCCGAGAAAGATATTCAGGCGCGCATGCTGGTGGAGCAAAAAGTTGAAGCCGATCGTGTGCTGGAAAGCTTACGTCAGGCGCTGCGCAAAGATGGTGAGACACTGCTCTCCGCAGACGAATTAGCTGCTATCGATGCGGCAGTACAAAATTTAGTAAATGTTCAGCAAGGTAGTGATCCAGATGCGATCAAAGTCGCTATCACTGCGCTGGACGAAACAACCAGTGAATTTGCTGCCCGACGTATGGATGCATCAATCCGTCAGGCATTGCAGGGACACAAGATTGACGAGGTGAACTGATGCCGAAAATCGTATTTTTACCCCATGAAAAACTGTGTCCAGATGGCATGGTGGTCGAGGCTGCAGAAGGTGAAACTATTCTGGATGTTGCATTAGCCAATGGGATCAACATTGAACATGCCTGCGAGAAATCCTGCGCTTGTACCACCTGCCACTGTATCGTGCGTGAAGGTTTTGACTCACTTGAACCGAGTGATGAACTCGAAGATGACATGTTGGATAAAGCCTGGGGTCTGGAGCCTGATTCGCGCTTAGGTTGCCAAGCTCGAGTGGCTGACGAAGATTTGACGGTAGAAATTCCAAAATACACGATCAATCTGGCGTCTGAACAACACTAATTTGTTACATGAAAATGGAGCACCAGAGCCACTTGAAGTGGTAACCTGTTGCTCCATTTCTATTTTCAGGATTTCGGGAAAGAATCATGACTGCATCCATGGCTGTTATTCTGGTTGAAGCTCCTGCTGATGCCTGCTGGGGTGAAAACGCCTTATTAAGTTTTAATCAGGGCTGTGCCTTTATTCATCTCACTGGCGCACAAGCGGATTGGTTACGCCTCATTCAACGTGCGGGTCGTCGTTTAGATAGTCAGGGCATTAAACAACTGGCTTTAACGGGCGAAGAATGGGATCTGGAACGTCGGTTCGCTTTTTGTCAGGGTTTTTATAACCCACGTGGCAGTCAGCAGCTTGACCTTGGTGATATGTGCGAACAAGAGCAATCCCAGCTGGATGCACTGTTGGAAACGGCTCGCTGGACACGTCAGATAACCAATGCGACACCAGATGATGTTTATCCAACCGTGTTGGCAACCGAAGCAGCTAAATTTGTGGCTAAACAAGCACCTGAGCGAGTGAATTATCACATTCTGCAAGGGGAAGCGCTGAAGGAGTTAGGTTATACCGGACTCTACAACGTGGGTCGAGGCAGTGTGCATGAGCCAGCCTTCCTGAAGTTAGATTACAATCCGACTGGTGATCTGGATGCGCCGATCATGGCTTGTCTGGTCGGTAAAGGGATCACGTTTGATTCTG
>CAIZDF010000197.1 GCA_903931645.1 uncultured Tolumonas sp. | reverse complement strand
TTCCATCTGGTGCGCCAGGGTGGTGATCTTCTGGTAGCCCATGGTCGCGGCCATACCCTTCATGGTATGGGCCAAACGGAAGATTTCGTTCAGCAGTTCCAGATTTTCCGGTGTCTTTTCGCCTGCCTGTAGCTTCTTCATCAACGCATAAGCTTGAATACCGTTACGGATCCGTGTTTCGTTATGCGCAATTTGATCTTTCAGACCGGTAATTTCTTCCGTAATAGAACGGGTAGCGATGATGCCCGCAACATAAGGGATCTCGATAGCAAAATCGGTTTTCTGCTCTTTTTGATTTGGAATACCGAATGCAGTAAACGGAGCCGGTGCAGGGTGTGTTTCCCATTGTGATTCGATTGCAGCCAGTTTCGCTTTTTGTACTTCGCCCAGACGGTAACCAGATTCATCACCCAGCACGATAACTGACAGAATTGAAGCCATACCAAAAGCGGCAGCAATAGCGAAAGAACGACGAGCAAACGGAATGTCGCGTTTTCTCAGCAGATAATAGGAAGAGATACTCAGTACGAACATCGCACCACAGGTATAACCCGCTGCAACGGTGTGTACGAATTTAACCTGCGCCACCGGATTGAAAACCAGATCAGCAAAGCTGACCATTTCCATACGCATGGTTTCAAAGTTAAATTCTGAACCAACCGGGAATTGCATCCAGCCGTTAGCGACCAAGATCCACAATGCAGACAGATTGGTGCCTAGCGCCATTAACCAAGTTGAGCCCAGATGCTGAACTTTACTCAGACGATCCCAGCCGAAGAAGAACATACCAACAAAGGTAGATTCCAAGAAGAATGCCATCAGGCCTTCAATGGCCAGTGGTGCACCAAAAATATCACCCACATAGTGGGAGTAATATGACCAGTTAGTACCGAACTGAAACTCCATGGTCAGACCAGTGGTCACACCCAGAGCAAAGTTAATACCAAATAATTTACCCCAGAACTTGGTCATGTCCTTATAGATCGGGTTGTTGGTCATCACATACACTGATTCCATTATTGCCAGGATAAACGTCATCCCGATCGTTAATGGAACAAACAGGAAGTGATAGAGCGCTGTAGCGGCAAATTGCATCCGCGACAGATCAACCACAAGTTCATTGATCATGATTATTCCTCATCAATAGTGACATTGTTGGCAAACTCCAACAGCTGGAATGTGGAGTTGCTACGCTAATGTTGTATTTCCAGTAAATGTTATACTATTTGACACAAATTTGGATCATTTTTGCCATAAATGTAGTTAAAACTTGGCATTATAGCGAAATTTAAAATCTGAAAATAATTCTTATATTTAACAAGTTGTTAAACAATACTAATCGTGGTTATTGTAAGTCACCGGATTCACTTAAGATAATATTAAGTTCTTTTCATTGATTTAACTCAATAAATAAAGTGATTATATTGTTCAAATCTGCGACGTTATTCTCGTATTTCTAATATTTAAACGGAATTAATCATTAACAATATTATAACAAATAAGAATGTTAATGATTAATTGCCGTTAATTCAAATAGAGAGAAAAAAATAACAAAGTGTACGTCAGGCCTAAACCTGACGTTCAGGTGTGGTCAGACCAAAGTGGAGGTAAGCTCTTGGTGTGGCAATACGGCCACGCGGGGTGCGTTGTAAAAAGCCCTGCTGAATCAGATAA
>CAIZDF010000196.1 GCA_903931645.1 uncultured Tolumonas sp. | reverse complement strand
GCTACATTGAAAATGCCTTTATGCCTAATGTAAGATTATATAACCATACAGAGACTCACGGATCAGTAAAGAAAAGGAATATTACTAATAGCGATTTTTCCATACTATTTGGCAAAAAATTAAATATCTTCAGCTACCGGATGATATTAATCATTATCCGTACAAATCAAAAATCCTTTTCCCCAATCTTAAGTCATCCCGTACTTTCAGCATGATTGACTCAATTTCTTCTAATTTTTTTAAATTCTCTTTTTCTTCTCTTGATGTGGGTAATATTTTAGCAATACCCCCATTTTGAATCACAATACGTTGTTTACCTCGCAGAGCTAATAGTGGGTCATGCGTAGAAATAAATACGATTTTGTCTTCTGAAACCAATAAATCTAGTGCGCGTTTTCGGTCGACACCTGCGTTTTCGATTTCATCGATCAATACAATGGGCGCAGCGCCGAACAATGCCGTGTCGGCAATCATCAAGGCACGGGTTTGACCGCCAGAGAGTTGGGTGATTGAGCAATCGGGAGAGAACTTTTCTCCGGTCAGATCGTTAGCGCAATCAATAACACGTTGCACGGTTGACTCAATATTTTCGGTTAAACGGCAATGCGCATGCATGGTAATAAATTCGTAAACGCTTAGGTCGACAACAAAATTCATGTTCTGAGAAAGCTGAGCTACTAGTCGGCGATGCATTGAAAATCGAGTGTTGTAATCAGCCTGCGATCCATTGAGTAATATCTGTCGACGGGTTGGAGTATCACCCTGAGCTAAGCATTCAATATCGCTTAATAAACAGCTTTTCCCTGAGCCTGTAGGCCCAACAATACAGATGATATCGCCGGCTTGAACTGTGAATTCGACGTTTTCAGGTTCACCTTTTTTATTACGCCCACCAATGATAGTCAGCGTTTTTATCAGCATCTGATTTGCTTGATAGATAGAGTCAACCTCGTGAAGTAGTTGCTGCATATGTGGTAACAACATATCTCTCGCCATGCCGCCATCAGCCAGATCTTCATCACTTAAACTGTTGATCCAATCTTTCACCGAAGTGGCTTTAACTGCGTGGGTTAACCCAATGCTATCAATGAATTCAGCGATGCAGGGCTGATCTCGTTGCAAACGGCGAATGTTCATTGACGATAAATTTTTATACTCCCTCATGATGACATTCCTCAAATTGCATTTTTTTGACATGGCCGCGCTGATGACGAGTGCCAATGGCTGTTTCGCCAACGCAATAGGGGCAAATTGCCGCAGGCATTGAGAAACGTAAATGCTGACCGTCCAGTGATGTAATGGTGTGGCTTCGGCGCATTTGTAGAGCAATTTCTAGTGAACCTTGGCCAGTGATGCCATTGCAAAAAACGATGTGTGCGCGCGGGTTTGCCAGCCTAGTGTTATAAGCAAACACTTCACGTTCAGCCTGAGAAATGATGTCACCTTTGGTGATCACAACTAGATCGGCCAGTTTCAGCATTGGGCCTACTTTCTTGGGCGTGTTAATACCGGCTAACGCATCAACGACACAAATCGCCAGCACATCGTTGATATGCGGAGAGCAACGATTACATAACCCAGCACTCTCACTGATTAGCATATCGAATTGTTGGCTTTGACCCCACGTCAGGCAATCATCAATGTTGCTGACAAAAAAATGGTCAGGGCAGATACCACCAGAAATGCCTGTTTTTACCGGAATGCCCTGTTTTTGATAAAGCTTGTCATCGGAGGTTGAAAGCGCATCGAATTTGACGACACCAACTTTCAGGCCATCTTGCATCAGTTGACGAATGGTCTGCAATATCACGGCAGTTTTGCCAACAGAAGGCGCACCTGCGACAGTAATTAGCTGCATTGTTTTTTCTCCTGCTGTTGTAACCAGGCATTAAAGAATAATGTCGATGCCAGTTCACTTTGCTGAATAAGGTTATGAGATCGAACATGTTCCCAGCCCAGCCATTGAAAACGAGCTTCAGCAGGGATCGCGTTGCACTG
>CAIZDF010000195.1 GCA_903931645.1 uncultured Tolumonas sp. | reverse complement strand
CTTAGAAACACTGTCACTGCGTATGGAACGTCACGTAGAAAATGCCCGTAAAGTGGCGGAATATCTGCAAAGCCATGACAAAGTGGCGTGGGTAAGTTACGCCGGTTTACCGGATCATCCGCATCATGCACTGGCGCAAAAATACATGAACGGCACACCATCGGCGATCCTCTCTTTTGGTCTGAAGGCGGGTTATGAAGCCGGTGTGCGTTTCTACGATGCGCTGAAAATCTTCAAACGTCTGGTGAATATCGGTGATGCAAAATCACTGGCCTGTCACCCCGCTTCCACCACGCATCGTCAGATGACCGAGGAAGAACAAGCCAAAGCCGGCGTGAAACCCGAGATGATCCGTCTGTCGGTGGGTATTGAAGCGATTGAAGACATTCTGGACGATCTGAATCAAGCCTTGCAGGCGTAATGCCCGCCAAAAACAAAAAGCGCCAAAAGGCGCTTTTTTTATCTCTAATAATCCGTTACTGCGCAGTCAGCCCAATCTCATAACTCATGATGGTGGCTTGTTCCTGCTGGGCGGCATGTAACCAAGCTTGCACATCGGCATCGTGTAACACCGTTTGCATATACTCGGCCGCAAAACCCTGACAATCGACACCATAGGTATTAAAGCGGAACACCACTGGCGCAAACATCGCATCGGCAATAGTGAATTCGCCAAACAACCATGGCCCCGACTCGCCATAACGCAAACGGCATTCCGTCCAGATCGCCTGAATACGTTCGATATCGCGCGCGAGCGCCTCATCACCAACGATTTCCCGACCGGTCGCGCGGCAATTCATCGGCATCTGGCTACGCAGGCTCATAAAACCAGAATGCATTTCCGCACTGATCGAGCGGGCAAACGCACGCGCTGCCGGATCACGCGGCCATGCCTGTGGAAATTGCTCGGCCAGATATTCGGCAATCGCCAACGAATCCCAGATCGCCAGGTCGCCATCCAACAACACTGGCACTTTGGCGACCGGGGAAAAACGCATGACTTGTTGTTTAAAGTCTTCCGTTTGCAGTAAGACCTGAGTTTCTTCGAAGCTAACGCTTAATTTACGCAACAATAACCAAGGTCGCAGCGACCAGGATGAATAATTTTTATTGCCAATAATCAGTTGAAACGCAGGCATACCGCCTCCTCAAGGTCACACCGATGGGGATAACAACGCTTTATGTACCTTAAACACGATCTTGCGCAGCTCACCCGGTTCAGTCAGGGTGCATAACGGGGTATGTAATTCACCCGGTGCAATCACCACAAAATCGCCTGGCTGCAAACCAATATAGCTGGTTGCGGGCTCATCCATAAAATAAAGATCAGGATGCGGATTATCACTGCGATCCAACGTAATCGCATGTGGCCCACAGCCAATCCACTCTTCGCCAGACAATAACAACTGAATGTCGAGGTAAGTATCATGGAACTCAGGACGACGTTCGATTACCAGTTGTGAGGTATCCATCGATACAATCATAAACAGCGGGTCTTTCGGCAATTCTGCGGGTGCAAATTGCGCCGGCACCGTCAGATCGGTTTTGCCTTTCGGCAGAGCCAAGACATCGGCATTCGTGGCCACGAAATCACGTAACACAGTCGCAATCAGCGGATGCAGCAGACAGTCATCCAATTCCTGTAAATTACCAATAAACATAATAAGCTCGTCCTCAAATTCCGGCACGATATTGCCGAATGGTTAGCGGTTACTGCCTCCAGCATAAATAACTGCCGAGAGGATCACAAACCGGATTCCCATTTCTGCGGCTAATTTGCTGAGAACCACCTGAATCAGGCAATTCTGCATTTGCTTGCTTGCCTAAGTGGGGAAAAATCCGAACAATAATGCAAAGTGAGTTTTCTCGGCCAGTTATGACTAAACGCCTTACTATTCTTGATATCGCCAAACTGAGCGGCGTTGGTAAATCGACCGTGTCACGGGTGTTGAACCAAGACCCGAACGTCAATCCACAAACCCGTGATCGGGTGGAAGCGGTGATCCGGGAGCATGGTTTCGAACCCAGCAAATCAGCCCGAGCCATGCGTACCAACAGTGCCCGCTTGGTCGGTATTATCGTGTCACGCCTCGACTCAGCCTCGGAAAATCGAGCCGTGCGTGGCATGCTCGAAATCCTGTATGCGCGTGGTTATGATGCCATGCTGATGGAAAGTGAATTCGATCCGCAGAAAGTCGATGAACATCTGGCACTGTTAGCCCGCCGCGGTGTCGATGGTGTGATCTTATTTGCCTTCAGTGCTCTCGATCTGGAACAACTGCGCCCATGGCAAAACAAGCTGGTTCTCATGGCCCGTGATTGGCCACAGATGGCCTCCGTTTGTTATGACGATCAAGGGGCGATTAAGCAGATCTTACAACAGCTGTATGCCGATGGCTGTCGCCACATCGACTTTATTGGTGTTGACCCTAGCGATGCGACCACTGGTGCCTTGCGTTTGCAAGCCTACCAGCAATTTTGTGCCCAACAACAACTGCCTTGCCGTTACTTAACCGGTAGCTTAGATGTACAAAGTGGCTATGACCTAACCGCTAAACTGCTAACGCCGATGACGGATGCAGTGGTTTGTGCCACTGACACGCTGGCGCTGGGTGCTGCGAAGTATCTGCAAGAACAACAACGTCACGATGTGAAACTCACTGGGGTGGGTAATAATCCGCTGCTGCATTTCCTGTTTCCACAGGTGCAATCCATCGATCCTGGCTATAAACAAGCTGGCCGCCTCGCCGCGGAACAGCTCTTATTGCAGTTGGAACAAGATGCCGAACCTTGTGCGCAAATAGCGCCCTCGCATAGCTAAACAGCGTCAAACGACAGTTAAACGAAACATCCCTTCTCGCCACAGATCCGGATCCAACGCTGGATCTGTGAACAATCACGCAAATTGGGAACGTTCCCTTTTGTGTTTTAATTAATCACCTGCATACTTATTGGGAACGTTACCAACTATACTTAAATCATCTTCCATCGTGGAATGATGGTTTTGTTCACCAGGGGACACACATGAGCAAATCATTCTCTCAGGACGTTACTCGTCTGATCAGTCTGGTCGGCGGCAAAGATAATATTGCCACCGTCAGCCACTGCCTGACCCGGCTGCGTTTTGTGCTGAAAAACACTGCACAGGCCGATATCAAAGCCATAGAAACGATCCCATCCGTCAAAGGTTGTTTTACCAATGCCGGTCAATTTCAGGTGGTCATTGGCACCGAAGTGGATGAGTTTTACAAACTATTAATCGCACAAACCGGCGTCGATGGCGCCAGTAAAGAAGCGGCCAAAGTGGCAGCACGCCAGAATATGAGTGTGCTGGAACGCTCAATCTCCCACTTAGCTGAAATTTTTGTGCCGTTGTTACCGGCCATTATTACCGGTGGTTTGATCTTAGGTTTCCGTAATGTCATCGGCGACATCAAGATGTTCGATGGCAAGAGCCTGACCGAGATCAGCCAGTTTTGGGCCACCGTACACTCGTTCCTGTGGCTGATTGGTGAAGCCATTTTCCACTTCCTGCCAGTGGGTGTGTGCTGGGCAACGGTGCGTAAACTCGGTGGCAGCGAGATCCTGGGGATCGTGCTGGGTATTACGTTGGTCAGCCCGCAACTGATGAACGCCTATCTGATCGGCCAGCAAGCGCCGGAGGCATGGAATTTTGGTCTGTTCGCGATCCAGAAAGTCGGTTATCAGGCTCAGGTTATTCCCGCGATCTTGGCCGGTGTGCTGCTGGCTTATATCGAAACCCGGCTGAAACAGATCGTACCGGCTTACCTCTATCTGGTTGTCGTACCATTTGTGTCACTGATCTTGGCAGTCATTCTGGCCCACAGCCTGATTGGTCCATTCGGTCGCTGGATCGGTGATGGCGTGGCATTTGCGGCGAAATCCGTGATGACCGGTAGCTTCGCACCAATTGGCGCCTCGTTGTTTGGTTTCCTGTACGCACCGTTGGTTATTACCGGCGTGCATCACACCACCAATGCGGTTGATCTGCAGTTAGTACAAAGCATGGGCGGCACACCAATATGGCCGCTGATTGCCCTGTCTAACATCGCTCAGGCTTCAGCGGTCATGGGCATCATATTCATCAGCCGTAAAGCCAACGAACGTGAAATTTCGGTTCCTGCTGCAATTTCTGCTTATCTCGGTGTCACCGAACCGGCGATGTATGGCATCAACCTGCGTTACAAATTCCCAATGCTGTGCGCGATGGTCGGTTCTGCACTAGCAGGTCTCGTGTGTGGTTACAGTGGTGTGCTGGCGAACGGTATCGGTGTCGGTGGTCTGCCAGGCATTCTGTCTATCCAACCACAATTCTGGGGCATTTACTCCGTTGCCATGCTGATCGCGATTGCAGTGCCTATGTTGCTAACCATCGCGGTGTACAAACACAAATTCCGTAATCAATCACCAGCTGAAATCGCGGCTACCGAAGCGGTTTAACCCTAATAACAATAATTTCCCGCTGCGGTCACTGGCCGCAGCCTTTTCTTGGAATGGAGCGTTTTGATGTCTTATTCTCAACATGACTGGTGGCGTCAGGCGGTGGTGTATCAGATCTACCCGAAAAGTTTTCAGGATTCCGGCGATAAAGGTACCGGCGACTTGCAAGGCATTATTCAGCGCCTTGATTATCTGCAACAACTGGGCGTCGATGCCTTATGGCTCACGCCGATCTACAGCTCTCCGCAAATCGATAATGGTTACGACATTGCTGATTATTACGCAATTGACCCGGCTTTCGGCAGCATGGCCGATTTTGAACAGCTGGTGAGCGCCTGCAAACAACGCGGCTTACACATCATTATGGATATGGTGATTAACCACACTTCCACGGAACACGTCTGGTTTAAAACGGCACTGCGCGATCCCCAAAGCCGCTTTCGTGATTTCTACATCTGGCGTGATCCCGTCAATGGCCAAGAGCCGAATAACTGGCAATCCAAGTTTGGTGGTAATGCCTGGGCATTCGATGAAAACAGTGGTCAATATTACCTGCATCTGTTCAGTGAACAACAGGCCGACCTGAATTGGGAAAACCCAGAAGTCCGCGCCTAAATCAAAAAGGTACTGCATTTCTGGGCCG
>CAIZDF010000194.1 GCA_903931645.1 uncultured Tolumonas sp. | reverse complement strand
GTCGAGAGGCACAGCCAGACCGGTATGTTGTTTAAACTCTTGCATGGCGGTGCTCCTTACAGTTCACGAACGTCAACGAAATGACCGGCAATCGCGGCAGCCGCAGCCATCGCTGGGCTGACCAGATGCGTGCGACCACCACGGCCCTGACGGCCTTCGAAGTTACGGTTGCTGGTGGCAGCACAACGTTCGCCCGGTTCCAGACGGTCGTTGTTCATAGCCAGACACATCGAGCAACCCGGCAGACGCCACTCAAAACCCGCTTCGGTCAGGATCTTATCCAGACCTTCTGCTTCCGCTTGTGCTTTCACTTGTTGTGAGCCAGGAACTACCAGTGCCTGCACACCTGCAGCGACTTTACGGCCTTTCGCAACGGCTGCAGCAGCACGGATGTCTTCAATCCGACCATTGGTGCAAGAACCGATAAAGGCTTTATCGATCTTCACGTCAGACAATTTTTGACCAGCGGTCAGCGCCATGTATTCCAGCGCTTTTTGCGCGGAACTACGGGCTACCGGATCAGCAAAATCTTCTGGTGCTGGGATCGGCGTATTGATGCTGATCACTTGGCCTGGGTTGGTGCCCCAAGTCACTTGTGGTTCGATCGCGTTGCCATCTAATACCAATTCGGCATCAAACTTAGCACCGGCATCGGTTTTCAGTGTTGACCAGTATGCAACCGCAGCATCCCAATCTGCGCCTTTCGGTGCAAATGGACGGCCTTTCAGGTAATCAAACGTAGTCTGGTCGGCAGCAACCATACCCGCTTTCGCACCCAGTTCAATTGCCATGTTACAGACGGTCATACGTTCTTCCATGGTCAGCGCCTGAATCGCGGTGCCACAGAATTCCACGACATAACCAGTACCACCAGCGGTGCCGGTTTTACCGATGATCGCCAGTACGATATCTTTTGCAGTCACGCCCGGGCCGACTTTACCGGTCACTTCGATTTTCATCGTTTTGGCGCGGCCCTGTTTCAGTGTCTGCGTTGCCAATACATGCTCAACTTCAGAAGTGCCGATACCAAACGCCAGTGCGCCAAACGCACCGTGAGTTGCAGTGTGGGAGTCACCACAAACAATGGTGGTGCCCGGCAATGTCAGGCCGATTTCCGGGCCCATTACATGCACGATGCCCTGCCACTTGTGGTTCAGACCATACAAAGGCACACCGAAATCTTCGGTGTTTTTCATCAGTGTCTGCATCTGCACACGCGCCATCTCACCCGATGCATTGATGTCATTGGTGGTGGTGGAAACGTTGTGATCCATGGTCGCCCAGGTACGGTCGGTGCGACGTACTTTACGGCCTTTTTCACGCAGACCATCAAACGCCTGCGGGCTGGTGACTTCATGCACCAGATGACGATCGATATAAATGATCGGTGTTTCGCCTGCGGCTTCGTGCACCACATGCGCTTCAAATACTTTCTGATAAAGCGTCTTAGCCATGCTTAGATCTCCCGGATACGTGCAGCAATCTGTGAACCCATATCGCAGGTGCTTTGCACTGGATGTTTACCAACACCTTGTGTCAGGTCGCCAGTGAAATAACCGTCGGCCAGTGTTTCGGCAATCGCGCGTTCAATCGCAAGGGCTGCGTTTTCTTCTTTGAAGCTGTAACGCAACATCAATGCAGCAGACAGGATCTGCGCCACCGGGTTGGCAATGCCTTTACCGGCGATGTCTGGTGCCGAACCACCGGCTGGCTCATACAGGCCGAAACCATCGGCATTCAGGCTGGCAGATGGCAGCATACCCATCGAACCAGTGATCATCGCACATTCGTCAGACAGAATATCGCCGAACAGGTTAGAGCACAGCAGAATGTCGAACTGGGATGGATCTTTCACCAACTGCATAGTCGCGTTGTCGATATACATGTGGTTCAGTTCCACATCCGGGTAATCTTTCGCGATTTCAGTGACCACCTGACGCCACAGAATTGAGCTCTGCAGTACGTTGGCTTTGTCGATAGAGGTTACTTTGTGACGACGTACACGGGCTGATTCAAACGCGATCTTGGCAATGCGTTCGATTTCGTAGCGGTGATACACTTCGGTATCAAACGCTTTTTCCATCGCGCCTTCGCCTTCACGGCCTTTCGGTTGACCGAAATAGATACCACCAGTCAACTCACGCACACAGACGATATCGAAACCGCGATCAGAAATATCTGCACGCAGTGGTGACAGCGCGTTCAAACCCTTGTGGATTTGTGCCGGACGCAGGTTACAGAACAGTTTGAAGTGACCACGTAATGGCAGCAGGGCTCCACGTTCTGGTTGTTCGTTCGGTGGCAGATGTTCCCATTTCGGGCCACCGACTGAGCCGAACAGCACCGCATCAGCGGCTTCACAGGCTTGCAGTGTGCTCGCTGGCAGCGGGCAGCCGTGATTGTCGATGGCAATACCACCGACATCATGCTGACTAAATTTAAATTCGATGCCAAAAACGGACTGAACCTTGTCCAGAACCTTGATCGCTTCGGCCATTACTTCCGGACCGATGCCATCACCGGGCAACACCGCGATTTGGTAACTTGCCATTACAGAGTCTCCATGACTGATTTTTGTGCGAAACGTTCTTTGTGCTCTGCAACCTGCAAAGCACGATAAATATTGTTGATCACATGCACCAAGGCTTGCGCTGAAGATTCAACGATGTCGGTTGCCAAGCCCATACCGTGGAATTTACGGCCTTTGAATTCCGCCACGATATCGACTTGACCCAGCGCATCTTTACCAATGCCTTTGCGTTTCAGATCGTATTTGCTGATATTGATTTCATAACCTGTGATGCGGTTGATGCATTGATACACTGCATCGACTGGGCCGTTACCGGTCGCCGCTTCAGTGACTTCCTCATCACCCACTTTCATGCGCACACTGGCGGTTGCCATCACGCTACCACCGGATTGCACGCTCAGGTAGTTCAGTTTGAAATGTTCAGGTTCTTCCTGAATTTGGCTGAAGAACAACAAGGCTTCCAAATCATAATCGAAGATCTGGCCTTTTTTATCAGCCAATTGCAGGAAGCTGGTGTAAATCTGATCCAAATCATACGAGCCTTCGGCATAACCCAACAAGGCTAAACGATGTTTGATGACATGGCGACCAGAACGGGAAGTCAGGTTCAGCGTATTCTGATTTAAGCCCACACTTTCTGGGGTAATGATTTCGTAAGTGTTCTTCGCTTTCAGTACGCCATCTTGATGAATGCCTGAACTGTGTGAGAACGCATTGGCACCGACGATCGCTTTGTTTGGCTGTACCGGCATGTTGCACAACTGGCTGACCAACTGGCTGGTGCGATGAATTTCTTGATGTTTGATATTGGTGTGCAAACCAATTAAATCCTGACGAGTTCTCAAGATCATGGCAACTTCTTCTAATGAAGTGTTACCCGCACGTTCGCCGATACCGTTGATGGTACATTCGATCTGACGTGCGCCCATCTGCACGGCACTGATGGAGTTGGCCACCGACAAGCCCAAATCGTCATGGCAATGCACAGAGATAACGGCTTTATCAATGTTTGGCACACGATTAAATAAGTTGTGAATGATGCCACCAAACTCAGACGGAATGGTGTAACCCACGGTATCCGGAATGTTGATAGTACGGGC
>CAIZDF010000193.1 GCA_903931645.1 uncultured Tolumonas sp. | reverse complement strand
TACGACCCGGCTCACAGACCCCTTAGTTGTGTGTTTGTACTAAAGAGAACCTCAGTGTGTTATCTGAGTGATGGTGGAACGTGTGGTACGGCAGAAATCCAGAACAACAGTGTTTCTTTTCAGAATGGGAGCATGCTTTAGCAAATCGTGGTGCAATCCGACGTAGAGTGTGCGGATATCTGAAGTGCGAACAGGCATGATGCGTCCTTCTGTTAATTATATTTATCGAACGGCGATCCCCTTTACTTACAACTACAGCAGGATTGGCTTGGTTTACGGTGAAACGTGATTTTAATAAGCAACAACACTCTGGATTACGGAAGCACCTGCCTCAGTAGGCACTTCCTGCAAGCCACAGCATCATTGCTGTGGTTTCTTACTACGCTAGGTGGAACACCGAGGTTAGCTCTCGACTGATCGGGCTGTTGTCGGCGTTAGACGGCATAATGTCTTTCATATATGCCCACCACTCTTTACAGATCTCGGTGTCAGCTACCGCGTTCCAACGTGCTTCGCTCTCGATTTCGACATACGCAAACAGCTGATTCGTCGCTTCGTTTAGGAAGATGTTGTAGTTACTGGCACCGTGTTTTTTCAGTGTGTCAGCCAGTTCCGGCCAGATTTCGTCATGACGTTTTTTATATTCAGCATGCGCTTCCGGGTTTACTGACATTAAAAAGGCTTTACGGATCATTGTTGTTACTCCTACGCCATGCCCATGCCGACGATATTGGCGGCACCCACGATGACTAACATACCCAGGCAAAGAAAGCGGACTGGTCGGGAACCCACGCCTTTCCACTCAGACAACAGCAGACCGACGATGCCACCACACAGCACATAACCACTCATGTGTAACATCCAGTTCACGAATGACAGGTGCTCTGGAATGCTGGCTTCGCCCCATGCGTAGAAGAAGAACTGCAGATACCACATGATGCCGCCAGTTGCTGCTAACAAACCGTTGATCATCAGGCTTGGCAACGGTTGAGACAGATCGTCACGCATTGAGATTTCGGGTTTGATGGCCAGACGAATAAAGCAATAAGCCATGTTGACTAGCGCGCCGCCGCCCATGATGATGCCGTAGCTTGGCAGCATGGCGTAAAGCGGGTTGATGCCCAGCGCCAACGATGCGTTTTTAATCGGTGCCGCCGCTTCTAAACCAAACGCGAAACCAGATGAGAAAATGCCGCACATCACTGCTAAGAACAGGCCTTTTTTCAGGTTGAAATCTTTGGTGGTGGTGCCTAACGCTTTCTCTTTTTGATGCCCGGCATAGGTGACAATACCGATACCAATCAGTGCTACACAGACGCCCATTAGCGTAATTTTCCCGCTGGATGTCGTCAGCAATTGGCCAAACTCACCACGGAAAATAGGCGGTAATAAAGTGCCGACGACCAATGTGACGCCGATGGCGATACCGATACCCAGCGACATACCCAGATAACGCATGGTTAAGCCGTAATTGACGTTACCAATGCCCCACATGGCACCGCATAAAAACATGCCCCAGAAGGCTTTGCTATCAACCACACTGTAAAAAGAGGCAAAGTCATCAATCAGAAATGAAGTGACAAGCCAAGGTACGATGATCCAAGAAAATAATCCGGCGAAAGCCCATGTGGTTTCCCACGACCATTTTTTTACTTTACTAATCGGCGCATAAAAAGAAGCGGCTGAAGCGGCGCCCACTAAGTGCCAACCAATACCCGATACGATTGCTGACATAGATATACTTCCAATTTATTTACTAGCTACAACGAATCTTAGAGAGGGCTCTCTCCATTAAAGCCCGTCCTTCATCCCTTCCCACTTGAAGTTGCAGTGGTGTTGGCTGCAACTCCAAGTTGTTTGGGCATAAGATCAGCGTTTACACTGCATTTGCTTATTTGCGTGCAGATAACACTTCTGTTTCGTAGTTCTTCACGCTGGTCAGCCAATCTGCACCGACTGCCACACCGCTCTTCGCGCAGACGTAATCCCACACCGCTTGCCAAGGCAGGCTTTTGGTCTCTTCCATCAGCGCTAAACGGCTGGAGAAATCCCATTTGTCTTCGGCATCCCGCAGCGCCTGAGTTGGTTCCAGCAGCGCACGCAGCAGGGCTTTTTTCATGTTGCGTGTGCCAATAACCCAGGCAGCGATACGGTTGATAGACGCATCGAAGAAGTCGAGGCCGATATGCACTCGATCCAACAGATCATTGCGGATGATTTCGGTCGCGATGGCTTGTGTTTCGTCATCCAACAGCACCACGTGGTCGCTGTCCCAACGAACCGGGCGGCTTACGTGTAGCAGCAGGTGTTTGACATATAAAGATGCCGCACTGATCTTGTCGCTGATCACTTCAGTCGGGTGGAAATGGCCGGCATCGAGACACAGCGCTACGTTACGCGATGCGGCGTAGCCCATATAAAATTCGTTAGAACCGACGGTGTAAGATTCCGCGCCGATACCGAACAGCTTGCTTTCAACGGCATCGATGTGATGCGCTTCATCGAATTTTTCGCTGATCACTTCATCTAATGCCGCTAACAGGCGTTGACGTGGTGCCAGACGATCAGCAGGCAAGTCTTTCATACCATCTGGGATCCAGATATTCATGACGGAAGCGGTGCCCAGCTCTTTACCAAAATAAGCAGAAATACGGCGGCTGGCTTTGCAGTGGTCGATCCAGAATTGACGTACTTTGGCATCAGGGTGAGACAGCGTCAGACCGTCAGCGCTCAATGGATGTGAGAAGCAGCTTGGGTTGAAATCCAGACCAATGCGCATTTTTTTCGCCCATTTCACCCAGTTTTCAAAATGCTCAGGTTGGATCTGGTCACGAGCGACAGGCTGTTCTGATTCCAGATAGATAGCATGCAGATTCAGACGTTTTGCGCCCGGAATTAATGACATTGCTAATTCCAAATCTTGACGCAGTTCTTCTGCATTACGGGCTTTACCTGGGTAGTTACCGGTAGCCTGAATACCGCCGGTTAATGCACCCGCACTGGCTTCAAAACCAGCAACATCATCGCCTTGCCAGCAGTGCATGGAAACAGAGATATTGTCTAACGCCGAGATAGCGGCATCGACATCAACACCGAGTTCAGCGAATTGTTGTTTAGCCAATACAAAAGCGGCTTCAATATTTGGGTTCATGCTACTTCCTTTGTTTTTGCAGATTGTGATTGCGTTTTAGTGGAGCAAAGTTTCAAAAAACGCTGCCAATGAGTTTCTAATTGCGGGATGGAATTCGGTGTCAGGTGTTCACCGATAAAGTTGTGTTTGATCACCGAGCGAATGGCTTTCAAATCAGCCAATATGCCCAGCCCTTTCAGTTGATAGGTAATGTTGCCCAGCGCAGATGCTTCAACAGGGCCAGTCACGATGTCGCGCTGACAGATATCTGCGCATAAACGGTTTAGCAACTGGTTTTTAGAACCGCCACCGACGATGTGAATGGTATCGATTGGGCGACCAGAAACCTCTTCCAGCTCATCAATCACCACGCGGTAGAACAGCGCCAGACTGTCAAAAATGCAGCGTGCAATTTCGCTTGGCAGGGTCGGGCAGCCTTGGCGAGTTTCAAGACAGAACGCTTGGATTTCTTTCTGCATCGATGCAGGGTTTAAGAAGCGTTCATCATTCGGGTTGATCAAATATTTGAATGGTTCCGCATCTTCAGCCAGCGTAGTCAGGTCAGCAAAACTCAAGTTACTCAGCTCTTTTTGCAAGCCTTGCAACAACCACAGCCCCATGACATTTTTTAAGATTCGGTAAGTGCGTTCGACACCACCTTCATTGGTCAGGTTCGCAGCCAATGCTTCTTTTGATGTCACTGGATAATGGCTTTCAATGCCGACTAACGACCAGGTGCCAGAGCTGATATAGGCCGATTGCGAGCTGCTCAGCGGTGTTGCCACAATGGCAGAACCGGTGTCGTGCGTTGCTGGTGGAATAACCGGAACGGCATGGCCAGAAGGACTGATCCATTTGCCGATCACTGTGCCAGGTGGCGTAATAGGTTGCAGCCAATGTCTGGCTTGCTCAATGGCAGCTGTAATTTCAGCATCCCATTCTTTATTTTTGGCATTAAGCAGTTGCGTGGTGCTGGCATTGGTATATTCGCAGCTTGTTTGACCACACAAACGATAATGTAAATAATCAGGGATCAATAATAATTTATCGACTTCTGGCAACCACGCTGGGTTTTCATTAATTAATGCCTGAATTTGATAAAGCGTATTAAATTTTTGAAATTGAATGCCGGTGCGTTGATAAATTTCAGCACGGCTTACTTTTTTCATGACCTGCTCAGGCACATTATCAGTACGGCTATCACGATAAGCGAT
>CAIZDF010000192.1 GCA_903931645.1 uncultured Tolumonas sp. | reverse complement strand
TGCTGCCATTGCTGCTGTTTTATCGTGTAGCTTTGCGATGCATTTGCAGGGCTCGTTGAGGGTAAGCGAATCAGCGCAAGATCGGGGCGATCAAGCTGTGACTGCACAAACCGTTTAAAGCTGGTTGCTGCTTTATCGCCATTAAAAAAAATGGCCTGAATATCACGATGCTCATTCAGAAAGGATGGGAAATCATTCGGCACCTCATGACGAATGTGCACATCAAGACTGCCTTGCCGCTGACAAGACTGTAATACATCCCAGACGGCAACACGTGCTTTAATTAACGATGCGACCTTGGCCTGATAAGGTAAGGTCGAATCAAACCCCAACATGTTGCCCAGCAAGGGCCAAAACAGATTCCGTTTATGCGCATAATATTGGCAAGCATCTAACGATGCCTGACCTGGCATGCTACCCAAGATCAAAATACGTGCATTTGCATCAGCAATGGGCGGAAAGCTATATAGCAGCGACATACTCATCTCCGGACACTTAACTTTTAGCCATAAAAAAGGCTGGATAAAATCCAGCCTTTTTAGGTAGTTATGTGTAATTAAAAATTACATCATACCGCCCATGCCACCCATGCCGCCCATATCAGGCATTGCAGGCGCATCTTTCTTCGGTGCGTCAGTGATCATACATTCGGTAGTGATCATCAGACCAGCGACAGAAGCTGCGAATTGCAGTGCCAGACGAGTTACTTTGGTTGGATCCAGAATACCCATTTCCAGCATGTCACCGTAAACTTCAGTCGCCGCGTTGTAACCGAAGTTACCTTCACCATCACGCACACGGTTAGCAACCACTGATGGCTCTTCACCAGCATTGTCTACGATCTGACGCAGTGGAGATTCCATCGCGCGCAGTGCAACACGGATACCAACGGTTTGGTCTTCGTTGTCGCCTTTCAGGTCAACCAGTTTAGCGGCAGCACGAACCAGTGCCACACCACCACCAGCAACCACGCCTTCTTCTACTGCAGCGCGAGTTGCGTGCAGAGCATCTTCAACACGGGCTTTTTTCTCTTTCATTTCAACTTCGGTGGTTGCACCGACTTTGATTACCGCAACACCACCAGCCAGTTTAGCTACGCGCTCTTGCAGTTTTTCTTTGTCATAATCAGAAGAAGAGTCTTCGATCTGCTGACGGATCTGAGCAATACGCGCTTCGATCAGCGCAGCTTCACCCACGCCATCAATGATGGTGGTGTTTTCTTTAGTGATCACAACACGTTTAGCACGGCCCAACTCTTCCAATGTTGCTTTTTCCAGCTCCATACCGATCTCTTCAGAGATCACAGTACCAGCGGTCAGGATAGCGATATCCTGCAGCATTGCTTTACGACGGTCACCGAAGCCAGGCGCTTTAACAGCAGCTACTTTCACGATGCCACGCATGGTGTTCACAACCAGAGTTGCCAGTGCTTCACCTTCAACGTCTTCTGCGACGATAACCAGTGGTTTACCGGCTTTCGCTACGCCTTCCAACACAGACAACATTTCGCGGATGTTAGATACTTTCTTATCAACCAGCAGGATGAATGGATCATCCAGCTCAACAGACGCAGTGTCTGGTTTGTTGACGAAGTATGGAGACAGGTAACCGCGATCGAACTGCATACCTTCAACCACAGCCAGTTCGTCTTGCAGACCTTGACCATCTTCTACAGTGATAACACCGTCACGGCCTACTTTATCCATCGCTTCAGCGATCAGTTTGCCAACGTTTTCATCAGAGTTTGCAGAGATAGTACCTACCTGAGCGATGGCTTTGGTATCAGCACATGGCACAGACAGTTTTTTCAGCTCTTCAACGGCAGCAACGACGGCTTTGTCGATACCACGTTTCAGATCCATTGGGTTCATACCAGCAGCAACGGCTTTCAGACCTTCGGTGATGATAGATTGAGCCAATACGGTTGCAGTGGTAGTACCGTCGCCCGCAGCGTCATTCGCTTGCGAAGCAACTTCTTTAACCATCTGTGCACCCATGTTTTGCAATTTATCTTTTAATTCGATTTCTTTTGCAACAGATACACCGTCTTTAGTAACTAATGGTCCACCAAATGAACGCTCTAAAACAACAT
>CAIZDF010000191.1 GCA_903931645.1 uncultured Tolumonas sp. | reverse complement strand
GCAATCAGGAAAATACCGATGCCGCCAAAGGCATTCCAGCCCAGCGTCATAAACAGGCTCATCGCAGCGATCGCAATCAAACCGCCC
Organism: uncultured Tolumonas sp.; assembly: GCA_903931645.1. Taxonomy (GTDB): domain Bacteria; phylum Pseudomonadota; class Gammaproteobacteria; order Enterobacterales; family Aeromonadaceae; genus Tolumonas. The sequence goes on along the minus strand of CAIZDF010000191.1, from coordinate 2,269 downwards.
AGATAAAACAAGATATGCGTAGCCCGGAAAGAGGCACTGTCTGGCGGTAAAGATTGCAGATAGTTCCATAATGGAGAGACTTGCTCCGGCGTCAACAAACCTTGCTGACTGGCTTGTTCCAAATGCCGCTGTTTAAGTTCCATAGCGTCCCTCCGGGAGGCTGAAAAATGCATCAAGGGCCAAGATAACGTGACCCTGCCGTGATAAGCCGATGTTAGGTTTCTTCACCTTTATAAATAGCATGTTACACTCGACAATCTCTATTTTTAATCTGTATTCGATAAGCAATGGACTGGTTGTGACATGAAAGGATCTTCACTGTTTCGGCGTCGCACGAAAACTGTCACTACGGTCAGCGTCATGCTGCTGCCTGATCACCTATTCCTGGCCATTTCCGGTGAACACCCGGTGTTTGTTCGTCAGCCTATCCCATTAGGCGAATCGTGGCTTGGGGTGCTGGCGGCGTTATTCCGGGAAAAGAAAATTCTCAACAGTAAAGTACGGGTCGTATTGGATAGCAGCCAATATCAGCAATTGTCGATAGAACGCCCCGATGTGCCGGCAGAGGAACTACTGGGTGCTTTACCGTGGGCGATCAAAGACTTTACCAGCGAACCGGTGACGCAACTTGCTGTTGATTATTATGATAGCGTAACTAATCCACAGGCACGTCCGCGATTGCAGGTTGTGTGTACGCCGAAAAGCCGTATTCAAGAATGGCAGAAAGCGTTACAACCGGTGGCAGAGTTGGAATCAGTACTCATTGATGAACTAGCACTGGCTTCTTTATTTGGTGAAACAGCCAAAGTGGAAGTGTTGTTATATCAGTTAGCCGAGCGAGAATTATTACTGCTGGCCGTTTATAAAGGGCAACTGTGTTTCAGTCGTGTGTTACGCGGTTTTATGCCGTTAGTTCAACTTCCATCGGCACAATGGCCTACTACTATACTCGACAATCTTACGTTAGAAATGCAACGCTCTTTTGATTATCTGGTCAGTCAGTTAAAACTACCGGAAGTCGCGACTATCAATGTTGCCATTAACACGCTCGATTCCGCCGAGTTGTTATTACAGACACTCAATCGCTATTTTGGTGTGCCGACGCAGTTGATGAAAATAGCAGCTAAAGAATCTAACATGGAATTTCTGCCGGTCTATGGTGCCTTGTTGGAGAGCCAACCGGTATGAAAAAACGCATCAATCTGTATTTGCTGGAATTACATCCTAAACGTCAGTATTTGAGTTTGTCGCAAATCGCTGTGGCTTGGGGATGTTTGCTGGGTTTGTTATTGCTGATCGGGGTTGTCATGCAGATCCTGCTGCAACAAAGTGTGCACCAGCAACAAACATTACAACAGCAAATGAGCGAATTAGATGCTCAGCGCACAACGTTGAATGCGCAATTACAACAACGTCATCCTGATGGTGCTTTAGCGCGGGAGTTGACGTTGCGGCAGGAAGAACTGCGCAGTAAACAGCAATTACAAGCACATTTGAATCAAATCGGTGCGCTGCAGAACGAAGGTTTTTCCGCTTGGTTGTATGATTTGGCACAAGCGCGTTCACCGGGCATTGCACTGCAGTCATTCGATATTGAAAATAACCAATTACGTTTGCAGGGTGAAGCGGCCAGTAACGATGCCGTGCCGGCGTGGCTGAGTCATTTTGGTGATTACCCTAAATTACGTGATCGCACGTTTTCGGCTTTACAGATGCAACGCCAGAAATCGGGCGCATTGCAATTTCATTTAGAAAGCAAAGAGAACACCACCTCGGCAGCTGCGGGGACGACTCCATGATTCGAACCACATGGCAACGCTGGTCTGAAAAAACGGCTCAGTTAAGCACCCGTGAGCGTTTTTTAATGTTATTGGTCGGTTGGGTGCTCTTGGGTTTCCCATTTTACACTTGGTGGCTAGAACCCTCACTGTTGCATTGGCAACAGACCAAACAGCAGATCCGTGAGCAGACGGCACAGCAACAGCAAACCACCGCGGCATTGGAAGTGCTAAAAGCCCGTTTGCAGCAAGATCCTAATCTGGCTGTGCGTACAGAATTACAAGCTACCAACAGCCAATTACTGCAGCTGGATGCCTTTCTGGAAACCCAGACCGGCGGGTTGATCCCGGCGGCGCGGATGGCGCAGACCTTGCAACAAATGTTGGTGCGTTCCGGGAAATTACAATTACAGTCGTTAATTTCGCTAAAACCAACGCCGTTATTGCCAGAAAAATCAGCAGTTAACTATTACCGGCATGGGGTGAAACTG
>CAIZDF010000190.1 GCA_903931645.1 uncultured Tolumonas sp. | reverse complement strand
GGCAACCAGTGGTTAGCGCGATCGGTATCGAGCATACCTTGTTCATAATCCGGGCAGCAGTAACGGGCGAAATACCAAGACGATTCCATGAAGGTATCGAAGGTGTCAGTTTCGCGCAGCGCTGGTTGGCCGTTGTATGTGGTTTTTGCCCACTCAGGGTCGGCTTTGATTGGGCTTTGTACGCCGTCCATCACCACATCTTCTGGCAGGATCACTGGCAGTTGATCGGCCGGTGCTGGCACCACAGTGCCATCTTCCAATGTCAGCATTGGAATTGGTGCGCCCCAGTAACGTTGACGCGATACACCCCAGTCACGCAGACGGAAGTTCACGGTGCGTTTACCTAAACCTTGCGCTTCCAGCTTACTGCAGATGGCATCAAAGGCTGGTTTGAAATCCAGACTATCAAATTCGCCGGAATTAAATAGCACACCTTTCTCGGTGTAGGCTGCAGCCGAGATATCTGGCGCTGAGCCATCTTCTGCAGCGATAACAGCACGAATTTCCAGACCGTATTTATGGGCAAATTCAAAGTCACGTTGGTCGTGGGCTGGAACAGCCATGACAGCACCGGTGCCATAATCCATCAGCACGAAGTTGGCGACCATGATTGGTACACGACGACCATCGAGTGGATGCAGGGCATACAGGCCAGTGGCCATGCCTTTTTTCTCCATCGTCGCCAATTCTGCTTCGGCCACTTTGGTGTTTTTGCACTCTTCGAGGAAATCAGCCAGTGCAGCATTGTTTTCTGCCGCCTGTTTCGCCAACGGGTGTGCTGCAGCCACAGCAACGTAAGTCACGCCCATCAGGGTATCTGGACGGGTGGTGTAGATATCAAACGATTGATCACTGTTTTCCACGTTGAAAGTCATGGTCAGACCTTCTGAGCGGCCAATCCAGTTGCGCTGCATGGTTTTCACCATTTCCGGCCAGCCATCCAGCTTGTCCAGATCGTTCAGCAACTCTTCAGCGTAGGCGGTGATTTTGATAAACCATTGCGGAATTTCTTTCTGTTCTACAGGCGTGTCACAACGCCAGCAGCAACCATCTTGCACCTGTTCGTTAGCCAGTACGGTCTGGTCATTCGGGCACCAGTTCACTGAAGAGGTTTTTTTATAAACCAAGCCTTTGTTATACAGCTCGGTGAAGAACCATTGTTCCCAGCGGTAATATTCTGGAGTACAGGTTGCCAGCTCACGATCCCAATCGTAAGACAGACCCAGCATCTTCAGCTGACCCTTCATGTATTCGATATTTTCGTAAGTCCATTTGGCGGGTGCGGAATTATTTTTGATCGCCGCGTTTTCAGCTGGCAGACCGAACGCATCCCAACCGATTGGTTGCAGTACGTTTTTGCCGTTCAGGCGCTGGTAACGGGAGATCACGTCACCGATGGTGTAGTTACGCACATGACCCATGTGCAGACGGCCTGATGGATAAGGGAACATAGACAGGCAGTAGAATTTCTCTTTATCTACTTTCTCGAAGGCTTTGAATGTCTGCTGTTTATCCCAATGCCGTTGAACTTCCGGCTCCAGGGACTGGGGATTATATTGTTCTTGCATAACTGACATGGGTATATCCGACTCGACAGAAGTGGAGGGTGATCCGTTAGAAAATCCCCATAGGATACTTGTATTGCCGGATCGCAACAATAGCTGAGCGGGCTCACAGGCTTTTTCCGTAACACACGCTATGCTTAAAGCAGTTAATATCAGAAGGATAACACCATGTCAGAACAAAACAGCCCGGACAAAAAACCGAAGGGGTATGAACTGTTTATGAGTCATGTTCGTGCCTTCTGGAGCGAAAAAGGGGCGCCGACGCGGGAAAATCTGCAGCATTGGTTAAAAGAGGTCGAAGCCTTTGTTGTTGCAGCCGAAGACCTCACCAAAGATGAACTGGCGTTGACCAGCGCGTATGTTAACGAAGAGCTGAGTGAGTTCTTAGATGCCCCCGGTGGTTACCAAGATTCCGCGTTTTTTAATGCCTTGCAGAATACGGCTTGGGAGTGGTTATTGGCAGCCAGTGATCGTACGCAGATAGAACAGATCGCAGTGGAAAATGATCTGCACCATGCTAACGGTTATAAGCTAGGGGAATGGATGGCGCCAGGGCAAAAGATCTGTAAACAATGCGGACATCGTGAAACGTTAACGCATTCCATCGCGCTCACCCCATGCCTGCATTGTGGTGGCGAACATTTCCAGCGGCAGCCTTTATTACCTTGACGTAAATAATGGGGTTGGCCAATAAAAAACAGCGCTCAAAGGCGCTGTTTTTGTATAACCAGAATGAGTGTTTAACCCAGCTGATTGGTTGGCTGGCGTTCCAGCCAGGTTTTGATATTTCGCGCATCACTGATACGGCCGGAGGTTGCACCGGCATCCAGAAACACCATCACCATTGGTTTACTTTGCACTTCCGCAACCATCACTAGGCAACGGCCTGCTTCTTTGATATAGCCGGTTTTAGATAACTGAATATCCCATACCCCTTCACGCACTAAAGCATTACTGTTTTTGTAATGTAACTGACGACCGGAAGCACTGATGATGTCATGGTCGGTTGAGGTCGTGAACTGACGGATCTGCGGATAACGATAAGCAGCTTGTACCATCAATGCTAAATCGGCCGCGGTCGAAGTATTGTCTTTATTCAGCCCTGTTGGGTCATAAAATACCGTGTGGTTCATGCCCAGAGAACGTGCTTTTCGGTTCATTGCGGCAACAAAGGCACTGGTTCCACCAGGATAAGTGCGAGCCAATGAGTGTGCCGCGCGGTTTTCAGACGACATCAGCGCCAGCCACATAGTGTCGTAACGAGACAGTGTGGTACCGACTTCCAGACGGGAGCTGGATTTTTTGACGCGATCCACATCGGCATCACTGATGGTGATCGGTTGGTCCATCGATAACTTGGCATCCAGAACAACCATGGAGGTCATTAATTTTGTGATGGACGCAATCGGCGTGCGGCGCGCGGCATTTTTGCCGTAAATCATGCGACCGGTATTTGCATTCATCACCAACGCTGAGCTGGAGTCCAGAAATGGACTGCCGCTGGTTAATGGGATATTGGTAACCCGAGTCGAGTTGGCGGCGGCGCTAGTTTTAGCTGGTGCAGTAGAGCGCGACGCGATACGAGCTGGCTTGGCATCGACATGCTGTGCCAGTTGGTGTGATTTGTTTTTCTGCACCCGACTGTAGTTGTTCAGCCGTTGTGTGGAATTAAGCGCTGTGTTAGCCACACGGCTATTTTTTGTGACTTTAATCTTACCGGCTTTGGTTGTTTTAGCCACTGGTTCGGTTTTTGCTGCCAATGGTTTTACTGGAGATTTAGTTTTGCTGGTTTTGGCAATTGCCGTTTTAACCGAATGTTTCACGGCGCTGTTTTTTTTCAGCACCGGTTTCACTGGTTTGCTGCTTACGGCCGCCGGCTCGTCAGGCATATAGGGTTTTGGCGCGGTTGCGGCAAAACTTTGCGAAGAAAAACAAATTAATCCAAATAAGAACGCTACTACCTTGTTCATCGCTATGTCCTGAAACAGTGAAACTAAATCAGCCAGAAATTGGGGGCCGGATTATACCGCCAACCGGCCTGTTCTGGTTACCAGAGATAAAAGAAAATTGTTACTGATTGTCGTTTGGCGTCATATCCCGTGATAATTGTAATGTTTTATTTAGTACGCCTTCGGTGACGTCCAGCTGATAATCACCAGAAAGCTGAAATATTCGCCATTTTTGGGGTTCGTAACCTTTCAGGCCAAGAAAATCTTTGGCTTCTGTCAGGCTTTTAAAAGCCATGGCTCCCGGGTAGAGACCAAACAAACAGGGACCAAGTTTGATCACCGTTTTTCCTTGTGCCAATGCGGTGGCATCGTCCGGTGAACTAATCGTATAAATGGGGTGCAACGGCGATGTTCGGATCATGGGAACGCTGATCCGCTGGATGTTTACCCATGCAGCTACGGCGGCAAAAATGATCAGTGATAATGGGATCAGAAAACGTTTCATTCATTAGTTTCCCATGGAGTCTACTGATGGTTATTTGCTCTTCCTAAACGCTAGATTAGGTTAAAAAAAATGGAGGGGCCAGTGGTGCCCCTCCATATTCAGCATGTTCTTGCGCAAATTGTGCAAAAGATTGCAGTTCACGCCATTTATTTGCTCTGTTTATAAAATGTTCAGTGCGTGCAACATAACCGCCAGGATCAATACCGGAGTTACAAAGCGCAAAATCAGGAACAGTAACTGATTTAATTTCTGATTTTGTAACTGTTGCTGGTTACTAATGGCGCGTTGCAATGCCTGATAACCCCACACCCAACCGACAAACAGTGCAATGGCGATCCCGCCCAGCGGTAGCAGAATGTTTGAGCTTAAGTAATCAAACAGATCGAACATATTCATGCCGAACAGTTTGAACGCTGCCATAGTGCTATTTGTTAATGCACAAGTAGAACCTAACAAGGCCACCAGCAATAAGGTGATCAGCGTGGCAGTTTTACGACTCACACCAAAACGTTCATTGATTACTGCCACTGGGACTTCCAGCAGCGACAGCATCGCCCCGATAGCCGCGACTGAAGTCAGGATGAAAAACAGCACCATCAACAGATGGCCAAACGGCATTTGGGCAAATACGGCTGGAATAGTGATGAAAACCAGCGGCGGGCCTGCTTCCGGTTGAAAACCAAACGTAAATACGGCAGGGAAGATGGCAATACCGGCCAGCATCGAGACAAACAGGTCAGCACACATCACGCGGAATGCAGTTACCGGAATGTTCTGGTTGTCGCGGAAGTAACTGCCGTAGGTCATCATGGTGCCCATGCCGACTGACAGTTTAAAGAAGGCTAAGCCCATCGCTGCTAGCAGCACAGTTGCATTGATCTTGCTGAAATCAGGCTGGAACAGAAATTTCAGTGCTTCACCGGCTTTATCCAAAGACAAACTAAAAGCACACAGGATCAGTAACAATACAAACAACAGCGGCATCAGACGCTTGGTGACGGCTTCAATACCTTTGGCGACGCCTAACAGTAAGATCCCACCGATAAATAGCAGCACACCCCACTGCCAAACAAGCGATTGGATTGGGTCACTGATCAAGGCACCGAAAGCTGCACCGGTTACTTTTGGGTCACTGGAGAGGATCTCACCACTGATGGCCTTAGGGACATACGCAAATACCCAGGCAACCACTTCGGAATAGAAGGCCATGATCAAAAATGCCGCAGCCACGCCAAATGCACCGATCAACCACCATGGCTGACCACGTGGCGCCAGACGTTGCAAAGCCGTGATCGGATTCGTTTTTGCGGTGCGGCCCATGGTAATTTCCGCAATCATCACCGGTAGCCCTACCAGCAATGTTGCCAGCAGATAAATCAGCAGGAAACCAGCACCACCGTTGGCACCAGTCATATAGGGGAATTTCCATATATTACCGAGGCCGACTGCTGAACCTAATGTCGCAGCCAATACGCCGAAACTGGATGTAAAACCATCGCGCTTGGTCATTCTTCACCTTAAATTGGTTTTTTCTGTAAAACGTTAATTTTCCCATATTTTATAGGGAATACACAGTGTTCGATGTGATGAAATATAAGAAGCATTGGATTTTATGAAATAAACAAGGATTCAATCCATTCCGGATGTTGTGGCAATTGTTCTTTACGGGCTTTAGGCCATTGCTTCAGGCGATATTCGACTTTTTGCGCCTGACTGCGATCGCCGATAGCACTATGCCAATGCAAGCTTAACGGACCTCGACCGCGCAGGTTTTTTGCGCCATTGCCGGCTTGATGCTGTGATAGGCGACGTGTTACATCGGTGGTGATACCGGTATAGAGGCGGTTATCTTTATCGCGGATCAAATACACCGACCAGACGCTTAACAATGTTGATTGCGCTGACACTGATCCAATTTCCCTTGTAAATCATTGGCGGAAACAAAGCCTTGAAGCCGTAACTGCGGATTGGGTTGGCTCTGTGCATCAAAAAACAGCACATTCGGTAATCCCAATACCTGAAATTTTTGCATTAATGCCTGATGTTCACGGCTATTGGCTGAAACATCAGCACGCAGTAAATGATAATGACGCAAGGATTGCTGAATATTCGGATCGCGAAAGGTTTTCTCATCGAGTTCACGACAGGCCACACACCAGTCGGCATACAGATCTAACATGACCGGCTTGCCTTGTGCTTTTGCTGTTGCCAGTTGTTGCTGTAGCTCGGCTTGGTTATTTACCGTGGTAAATGGTAACAAAGGCGCCTCTTGCCCGTTGTAGTGATGAAGCCCGAACAGGCCAATTGTTAGCAGTAACAACAGGCCGATTAGTTTGGTGTGAGGTGCCAGAGCGGTTGGCCACAGACGCCATACTAACCACAAGAGTAATGCCAGTAAAAACCAGTGCCAAAGCTGTGTTGCCAGATAAATCGGTAGAAAACGTTCCAATAAGAACAATGGCATTGCCAGCAATAACAGTGCAAACAGCTGTTTGACAAAGACCATCCAACGACCTGCTTTCGGTAAATATTGACCACCAAACGCGCCTAAGAACAACAATGGCAAACCCATACCCAGACTGAGTAAAAACAATGCGCTGGCACCAAATAATGGTTTGCCACTTTGGGCAATAAACAGCAGCACGCCGGAAAGTGGCGCACTGGTGCAGGGTGAACCAATCAGACCGGATAAGGCGCCGAGCATCGCGACACCGTGCCAGGAGTGACGTGACTGACGGTTAGCCAGATAATGCAATTTGTCTTGCCAGACGCGCGGCAGCTGTAAACCGTTGCCGAAAAACAGACTCAGTGCCAGCGCAAGATAAACCACACTGAACAAACCCAGTAACCACGGGTTTTGTAACCAGCCCTGAATACCAGCACCGGCCGATGCAATCAGTAAGCCCAGTAGGGTATAGGTTATCGCCATGCCGAATACATAGGCTACTGACAACATCAGGCCGCGTCGCCAATCTAAAGTTTGACCATGTTGGCTTAACATCGCGCTCAACACGGGATACATCGGATACACACACGGGGTCAGCGACAGTCCAACACCCATAGCAAAGAAACTGAGCAAGGCCAGCAGCCCTGGTTGCATAAATAGCTTATTTTCCGGGCCCTCGACAATAGTGGGGGATGTTTGCGCCGAGGGTGGTTGATAGGCTGATAAGGCAATAGTTCGTTGCTGTGGTGGATAACACAAGCCTGGAGTACAGCCCTGATAGTAGAGCGTTGCGTTTGCGCCGGTAGCGATAGTTTTAAAGGTCACGGGGAACGTGACTGTTTGTGGATAAATCTCGGTCTGTCCTAAATATTCATCCTGATGTAATTCGCCGCTTGGCAAAGACAGCGGCACGGCAACGCCGCCCATCTCGACCCGGATCTTGTCGCGATACAGATAATAACCGTTTGCCGGTTGTAACGTAATTTGCAGCTGATTTTGTGTTTGCTGCGTATTGATAACAAACGCTTGCGTTACCGGTAAAAATTGCGGTTTCGACGAGGGGATGAGTTGCTGTAATAAGGCATCGTCGGCTTTAACTGGCAGTATGACGGCGAACAGCACAACCAGAAAACAGAGCTGCAGATAACGGATCATGGTGTTGTTTGTTCCTGCACCCATTGCAGATATGCGGGGTTACCGCACAAGATCGGCAAGGCCAGAATTTCCGGCACTTCATACGGGTGCAAGCTGAGTAGCCGCTCTTGTAACACTCCGAACATGGTGCGTCGGGTTTTTATCACTAATTGCACTTCCTGACTTTCTTCCATTTTGCCTTGCCAGTAATACAACGACGTGACTTGTGGAATGAGATTGACGCAGGCCGCCAGTTTTTCACTCAGTAAAGTCTGCGCCAGTTCGCGGGCGCTGGTGTTGTCAGGACAAGTGCATAGCACAACGATGGCATCACTCATGGCAGTTACCGGCTAACGGGAGTTCAGACTTTAATTATGCAGTCTGTCGCAAAATTCGACCACTAAAGATCACTACTATGATCGTTCAAACCTTGAATCATCTTGTTGGCATCCCCCTCTGGTGATTTATACGCCAGTTTGCAGGCGTGATTGAATTAGCCTGAGAGGTCTTTGTGGCAAAAATTGCATTTGGTTTGTTCCTGCTGTTCTTTTTGGAATTATGGGTCATCATCAAAGTTGGCTCCGTCATCGGCGCCTTTATGGTGATCTTACTGATGATTGTTGCTGCAGGTTATGGTGTGTCGTTGGTTCGTTCGCAAGGTTTGCGTACCATGATGTCGATGCAGCAACAATTGGCACAAGGTGTTGCACCTGCTGCCACCATGCTGGAAGGTGTGGCGTTATTAATCGCGGGCGCATTGTTTATTTTCCCTGGCTTCCTGAGCGACATTGCCGCATTACTGCTGTTACAGCCGTTTGTTCGTCGCTGGCTGGCACGCAAACTAACCAGTAGTAGCCGCTGGCAGGTTTATGGTGCGCACACCACGGTAGAAAGCGAAGCGCAGCGTGTTGAACCCACCAGTGATGATTTTTATGACGAAATAACTAAAGAAAAAATCAAACGTACGCCACGCCAAGGAACGACCGTAGATGGCGAGTATGAACACAAAGATGACAGTTCCAAACAGTAAGCTTGTATAAATTTTTTCGCCTGTGCCCTTGAAGCACAGGAATCTGCCCCCAGATCGGGGGAGT
>CAIZDF010000189.1 GCA_903931645.1 uncultured Tolumonas sp. | reverse complement strand
ATTCGTTTCCGCGACACCTGCCGCCTATGAGTTGAATAAATCGGGCGGTGATATTGTGCAGCAAGTTGTGAGGCCGACCGGCTTGCTGGATCCTGAAGTCGAAGTTCGCCCTGTAGCTACACAGGTAGACGATCTGTTATCTGAAATTCGGTTACGAGTTAAATTGGAAGAGCGTGTTCTGGTGACAACCTTGACCAAACGTATGGCCGAAGATCTGACCGAATATTTGCATGAACATGATGTCAAAGTTCGTTATTTGCACTCGGATATTGATACCGTTGAGCGTATGGAAATCATCCGTGATCTGCGTCTGGGTGAATTTGATGTGTTGGTCGGTATCAACCTGTTGCGAGAAGGCTTAGATATGCCAGAAGTGTCGCTGGTCGCCATTCTGGATGCAGATAAAGAGGGGTTCTTACGTTCTACCCGTTCCATCATTCAGACCATCGGTCGTGCCGCGCGAAATCTGAATGGTAAGGCAATCTTGTATGGCGATCGCATTACCGACTCTATGCGTACCGCAATCGATGAAACAGAACGTCGACGCGCCGTTCAGCAAGCCTTTAACCTGGAACATGGTATTACGCCAAAAGGGCTCAATAAGAAAGTCGTCGATGTAATGCAATTAGGTGGTGTGACTAAATTGTCAGCTAAAGCGAGTCGCAATAAAGTGGCAGAAGAAGCGGCGCATTATCAACGGTTGCGCCCCGATGCGCTGGCGAAAGAGATCAAGCGGTTGGAAAATCAGATGTTTGAACATGCCCGCAATCTTGAATTTGAACAAGCCGCTGGATTGCGGGACCAAATTCATGAGTTACAGCAACAATTGTTGTTGGGGTGATAAAGGTTATATCGAAAGAAATAGCCACTGCATTTTAGCAGTGGCTTAATATATATTAAGCGCGGCTCAGAAACTCATGTCGTGTTGCAGCATTACTTTTAAATACGCCACCTAAAGCGGTGGTCGTTGTCTGACTCAATGCATCCATGATCCCACGCGATTTGACGCAATAATGTGTTGCTGTCATGGTGATCGCGACATTATCTGTGCCGAGTAACACCTGTAAGGCAACGAGGATCTGTTGTGTTAGCCGTTCTTGAACTTGCGGGCGTTTGGCAAAAAAATTCACGATGCGATTTATCTTTGATAAGCCAATAATTTTGTCTTTTGGAAGATAAGCGACCGTTGCCCGACCATCAATAGTAACGAAATGATGTTCACAGGTACTAGTTACACCTATGTCTTGCACCTTGATCATCTCATCTGTACCCATTTTGTTTTCAATCAGGGTAATTTTGGGAAACGTGCTGTAATCAAGTCCGGCAAATATTTCATCGACATACATTTTTGCAATACGGTGTGGCGTTTCCGCCAGACTATCATCAGCTAAATCAAGGCCAAGCAGCGTCATAATGGAGGCCATATGTTGCTCTATCTGCTGTTTCTTTTCATGGGCCGAAACAGAGGTATGCAGCATGGGGGTTTCTAACCCTTTCGCTTCCAGAGCAGAACGAACAATTACAGCTTCTTTACTTAGTTGAGTCATTGTTTCTTTATCTCCTGCATCGGGGTGATGCCATACTCCCGACACATAATTACGGCTTCTGAACTTATTATACACATCCAATGCGGCTTCGGCTTATTGAGCCGAGGCAAACCTGTCTTACTATTACGCAGCGAATTTACTGATAGATTGCTGATACAGATAAAAAATAACTAGCCGCATTTTTTATATTGGGTGAACAAGCGTTTCATTCGTATGCATTTTGCGAAAATGCAAATCGACTATGGATTCATTTGCAAATTGCAAAAATGCGCAATTTGCAAAGTCTTTTGACTCTGTTGTGTTATAATTTCAATACAAATACAGATTTGTTTGATGCTGTTTT
>CAIZDF010000188.1 GCA_903931645.1 uncultured Tolumonas sp. | reverse complement strand
TACAGCCTTCCTGTGTTATTGCCGGCAGCAGCAGGAAGGGTAGCAGTTAATGTTGTTCCGTTAAATATTACAGTAAAGCCACTGGCTTTGACGTGAAACGTGTTAACGGTGGCCTGCTGGTACAAGACCGTGATCAGGGTATGGTGACTTTGGACGATCTGAAAGTCATGACTAAACGTCAACCAACTGAACAAGAGCTGCAAGATCTGCTGTTCTGCTGGAAAGTTGGTAAATACGTTAAATCCAACGCCATTGTGTATGCTAAAGGCGGCATGACCATCGGTGTCGGCGCAGGCCAAATGAGCCGTGTTTACTCCGCTAAAATCGCCGGCATAAAAGCAGCCGATGAAGGTCTGGAAGTAAAAGGTTCAGTCATGGCATCTGATGCCTTCTTCCCGTTCCGTGACGGTATCGATGCTGCAGCCGAAGCAGGTATCACTTGTGTCATTCAACCAGGTGGTTCAATGCGCGATCAGGAAGTGATCGATGCAGCCGATGAGCATGGTATGGCAATGGTATTTACTAACATGCGTCATTTCCGTCACTGATTTTTTAAAAGAGAAAATCGAATGAATATCTTAATTATCGGTAATGGCGGTCGTGAACATGCACTTGCATGGAAAGCCGCCCAATCACCTCTGGCCGACAAAGTGTTTGTCGCGCCCGGTAACACCGGTTCAGCCCGTGAAGCCAAAGTCGAAAATGTAAATATCAGTGCCACTGACGTTCCAGCATTATTGGCCTTTGCCAAAGAACAAAACATCGGCCTGACTATTGTCGGCCCAGAAGCACCGCTAGTGATTGGCGTCGTAGATGCGTTCCGGGCGGAAGGCCTGAAAATTTTTGGCCCAACCCAAACAGCCGCTCAATTGGAAGGCTCAAAAGCGTTCACTAAAGATTTCTTAGCACGCCATAACATTCCTTCTGCGGCTTACCAAAACTTTACTGAAATCGAACCAGCTCTGGCTTATTTACGCCAGCAAGGCGCACCAATTGTAGTAAAAGCCGACGGTTTAGCTGCTGGTAAAGGCGTGATCGTTGCAATGACACTCGAAGAAGCCGAAGACGCTGTACGCGATATGCTTTCTGGTAATGCCTTTGGTGATGCTGGCAGCCGTGTCGTTATTGAAGAATTCCTTGATGGTGAGGAAGCCTCGTTCATCGTCATGGTTGATGGCAAAAACGTGTTACCAATGGCCACCAGCCAAGATCATAAACGTATTGGCGACGGCGATACCGGCCCGAATACTGGCGGTATGGGCGCTTACTCACCTGCGCCTGTTGTCACACAGGAAGTGCACGATCGTGTCATGCAGCAAGTGATTTGGCCAACCGTGCAAGGCATGGCCGCAGAAGGTAACCCTTATACTGGTTTCCTGTATGCCGGTTTGATGATTGACCAACAAGGTAACCCAAAGGTAATCGAATTTAACTGCCGCTTCGGTGATCCAGAAACACAACCAATCATGCTGCGTATGCGCTCTGATTTGGTGGAATTGTGTCTGGCTGCATGTGCTGAACAATTAGATCAGAAAACAGCGGATTATGACCCACGCCCCGCCGTTGGTGTTGTATTAGCTGCTGCTGGCTACCCGGCTGAAGTACAAAAAGGCGATATTATCGAAGGTCTGGCGGCTCACGAATCAGATGCCGCTAAAGTCTTCCACGCAGGAACAGCCGAGCAAAATGGTCATGTAGTTACGGCTGGTGGTCGCGTGTTGTGTGCAACAGCCCTAGGCCAAACTGTCGCGGAAGCTCAGAAAAATGCCTATGCACTTGCAGCCACCATCCATTGGGATGGTATCTACTACCGTAAAGATATTGCCTGGCGTGCCATCGCACGCGAACAGCAATAAACATTGCTGTCAGCAATCTCGCTATAACTATTAACAAAGCAAAACAGCCTACCGGTTTGTTTTGCTTTGTTAACATAGCCAAAAACCTGTCATATTTTGCAAAATAGCAATAAAAATCAATCTACTGCAACAAAATATAAAGATAAAAATTCCCTTTAGCATCACAAATTTGTAATCTGTTATTCGTTAGACTCAACAGAGCGTGGACGTATTTTATATGTACGGCTACACTTTGTTTGTGCTCGATCAGAATTGAGCATTCTGCTCTCTCATCTAAAACAGGAATACAGTTTAACTGTAAGGAAGCTAATCATGAAAAAACAATCCGGTTTTACCCTTATTGAATTGATGATCGTAGTTGCTATTGTGGCAATTTTGGCAGCAATTGCGATGCCTGCTTATCAGACTTATACTAAACGCGCTAAATTCTCTGAAGCTATTGCAGCTTCAGGCCCAGCTAAAACAGCTATTGAAGTGTGTATTCAAGGTGCAGCAAATGACACTGATGCACAAAATTGCTATAAAGCTGGGCAAGCAGCACTCATTAATTCTATTGCGTCAGCTGGCACAGCAAATATTCTTGCAGCAACATCAGCATCAACTGGGAGCTCTAGTGCATCTGGTGTAGATTCTGCGGGTATCATTTGGATTCAAGGCACAAACACTGTTGATAATGCTAACTTCAAATTGGCCGTTAGTGGCGGCTTATCAACTGTAACTGCAGGTCAAGCAATCCAATGGACTAGAAACACCGGCAGTTGTGTAGCCGCTGGTCTCTGCTAATTTTTACAGTTTCCCCGTTAAATTACGGGCCTATGGCCCGTAATTTATGAAAAGGTTAAGGATGTAATATCGTGAATGCTCCCGCCAATGGTTTGTTAGTTAGTCTTATCCGTGCCGGTATCATTCAAGATCACCAGTCTTCGCAACTGCAAGACAAAGCCCGCAACGAAAAGAAAACGCTCGTTACCTATCTAATTGATAATGACATTATTAGCAGCAGCCAGTTAGCCGAACTTTGTGAACAAGAATACGGTATTCCACTGCTCGATCTTGATGCCTTTGAATTAACCGAGATCCCACAGAAATATCTCAATACCAAACTGATTGAAAAACACCATGCGTTGCCAATTTATACCCAAGGCAACACGCTGTTTATTGCCGTTTCTGACCCAACCAATGTCACTGCATTGGAAGATTTTGGTTTTACATTTAGTCTGCACACCGAAGCTCTATTAGTTGATGAACGTAAACTGCAACGCGCGATTCAGCGTCTTGCTGACCCGACTGAAGATGATTTTTCCAAATCGATGTCTGATGACAGCATTGGCGAAATTGAAGTCGGAGATGTTGATGATGCTCGGCTGCAGGAAACGGTAGAAACTAACAGTGAAGACGACGCACCGATCGTAAAATATATTAATAAAGTGCTGCTTGATGCCGTCCGCAAAGGAGCCTCTGATCTGCACTTTGAGCCGTATGAAAAAAAATACCGCATCCGTTTCCGTATCGACGGTATTTTATATGAAGTAGCCACGCCGCCGGTCAATCTATCCAGCCGTTTTTCTGCTCGTCTAAAAGTCATGGCCCGCTTGGATATTGCCGAGCGCCGTTTACCGCAAGATGGGCGCATAAAATTAAAGCTAGCTAAAAACCGCTCAATCGATCTTCGTGTCAGCACCTTACCCACCATGTGGGGTGAAAAAGTAGTACTGCGTATTCTCGATTCCTCAGCCGCCAGTCTTAATATTGAAATGCTGGGCTTTGATGATAAGCAGAAAAAACTCTATCTCGATACCCTCGCCAAACCACAAGGCATGATTTTGGTTACCGGCCCGACCGGTTCTGG
>CAIZDF010000187.1 GCA_903931645.1 uncultured Tolumonas sp. | reverse complement strand
CGTACAGTTTTGTTTATCTAAGCAAATAAAAAATGAAAAATCATGTATAAACTATGATGATCGGCTATTTGTGGCTGAACATAAAAACCTGGAACGGGTAGAAGGTTATTGGTTAACATTCTCCGATTATTATAAATCCACAAGTTGTTCCATATATGATAGAAATGATGGTGATCAAGAATATTATAATTGTGATGACTTCAACTAAGCTTATATAAAAAGGCCGCAATCAATAGCGGCCTTTTATAAATAGTAATTAAATCAAAACTCGTTCTGCAACGCTTTATAACCCTTAACCAAATCAATATTAGTATGGGCCACGTCTTCAGAGAATTCGGTTGCTGCCACGGTGACACGTGGAATTTCGCTCAAGTCGCTTTCTGGGCAAATACGTGTACTGGATGGCACATAAAATTCTGCTGGCAGATCTTGCCCGTCAACCACTGAGTTGTGTCGGATCACCGCACCATCACCGACTTCGCAGTTAAATAACACGGTATTAAAGCCGATAAAAACACGGTTGCCAACGGTACAAGGGCCATGCACGATGGAACGATGAGCAATGGAAGTGTATTCGCCAATCGTGACGGCTGCACCCGATTTAGAGTGAATGACAACACCGTCTTGAATGTTGGAGTTCGCACCAATCACAATTGGTTCCATTTCACCATTGGCATCGACTTCGTCAGCTCTGATCACGGCATAAGGACCGACAAATACATTTTCTTTAATGATGACTTTACCGCAGATGATCGCGGTGGAATCGATGTAGGCTGATTCAGCAATAACAGGCAGATGGCCTGACGGATTTTTACGGATCATATGTGCTCCCTGACGTCAGTGTTCTAACGTCGATTATGTTGCAAAAATTGATCTTGATCACAAAGAGGCATCAGAAATACCCCGGCATAAGCCGAAATGCAACCCTTCAGTTTGTATCAGATTGTCACATGCCTTCTCGGTTAGCATGTTCTGCTGTTATTCATATTGGAATCTGGGATATTTAGGGAAAAACTCTTCCTGCAACATTTCTTCGACTTCCCGCCGATCGGTCTGTTTCATGATAAAGACTAGTTCACTGACTGGTTCACCAGTTGGCCATTCCGGCAAATTCATGATCGGATATAGCTGGTCATGCACGCCATGCACCACGACCGGCTGCTGTTGTTCTTCCAGCCAGAGGATCGCTTTAAAGCGTAATAGCCGTTCCGGGTAACGCATCTGTACCATGCGTAAGCCATCGAGAAAGCGTGCCGTTGGCATTGGTTTTGTGTAACGCAAACAGAAGGCTTCGACGTCACTGTGTGCGCTGCTGAGCGGGGCATTGGCTACTAACGGGGAATGCGAAGCAACGGCGGGTTTCATTGGCGATGCCAAGCCTAACTCGGTAATGGCGCCTTGCAACCACTGGCGGATCTCCTGCGTGCTGCGTTGTGAACCACTACCAAATGGGCCGTTTTGCTCAAGCACAGCAGGGGATAATTGACCTTTGATAGCGATATGTCGTGGTGCCATCGGGTTGATACGTTGTAGTAATGCCTCAACGCCCGGCAACACACCAAAATCGGCCAGATCGCTTTTACTTAACACCAGCATGTCCGCCAGTGCCACTTGTTTTACCGCTTCATATTGTTGGGTCAGTTGTTGTTCGATATGGCAGACATCCACCACCGTGACTGTACCGTCGAAGCGATAACGCTGGGCAAAAAATGGATCATTACGCAGGGTAAATAACACTGGGCCGGGGTCGGCCAGCCCTGTGGTTTCAATCAATACGCGCTGAAAGGGTTTAATTTCACGACGCATGGCGCGCATGAACAGATCGCGCAGTGCGTTGACCAGATCGCCTTGTACTGTGCAGCAGACGCAGCCGGACTCCAGCATCACTACGTTATCATCCAGTTTTTCCACCAGATGGTGATCGAGACCGACTGCGCCGAATTCATTAATTAAGACAGCACAATTGGCCATTTCCGGCTGTTTGACCCAGTAATTCAACAGGGTGGTTTTACCGCTGCCGAGAAAGCCGGTCAACACGGTGACGGGAATACGAAAATCTTCGGTATCGAAATGAGATTCAGACATGCGGTTGTTCCTGATATCGGCGTGTCATCGCGTCAGACGCAATAAGTAATACTGTCATGGTATAACAGCTGCTGCCGAAAGTTCAGTGCTGTGCAAAAAACAACGCCAGCAGGGCTGCTGGCGTTAAGCGAATTTACTCTTCTTCATCATCCGGATCGAGGTCGAAGTCATCTTCACCATCGTTCCACTCTTCATCTTCGTCATCCCAGTCCGGTTCATAACCTTCATCGTCTTCCGGACCATCCCCAAAATCTTCATCTTCGTCATCTAAACCGGCGTGATACCCTGTCATGTCGAGTCTCCTTAATGAAAAATCATTTTTAGTGTAGACACAAATGTTGAAATTTTGTGTTTTCAGCAAGGGAGGAAAGAAAAAATTTGATACAGGTACAAAAATAGTGATGCCTTTGCAGACATCACGAGCCCAATTTTTATTTACGACCGCTGAATGGCACGATCAACAGATCGCAGGTTACAGAGTTCATTAATTGCCGGGCAGCGGAGGCCAGTAAGTTCCAGAAAGATTGATGGTGGCCACAAACCAGCAAATCAACACCTTGTGCTTCAACGACTTGGTTCACTTCTTCCACCAAATCGCCACACATCACCATGCTGCGCTCCAGCGGATAATCGATGCCGGCCAGAATAGTGTCCAGTTTGTTTTTGGTATCGGCCAGCACTTTGCGCTGCACACGCTCGACGTCGATATCAACCATCTCGGTGTACAGATCGCGCAGATTGATATCCACATGCAACACTGACAGTTTGGCGTTATTGCGGCGCGCCAGCGCGATGGCTTTTCCCAGGATCGGCTGGAAATCGTCGTTAATGTCCAGTGCCACTAAAACATGCTGATAGGTATAGTCTTGGTTCATAAATCCTCCCGGGCTTAGTGCGTGCCCTCATGATCATCATCCGCATCTTCGTCGTCCATATGTTCCCAGGCGTGCATCAATTCGCTGTGGCGATCTTCTTGGGTCGCTTTCAGCATCTCCGCCAGCAGGTGACGGTATTGCACGCTCTTGGTGATATACATTTTTTCGTCGTCGAGGAATGCAGTCTGTTCGCGTAATAGTTTTTCATCGTGTTCTTTAAATGTTTGTCCGGCACGCCATGCCAGATTTCCGCGGATACCCAGCTGACGTAACGCTGCGACACCCAGATCGACAGCAGAGCCTACTGTTTCACGATAGATCAATTCGACACCCAATTGCAGCAACTGATGTGCGTGCGCGCGATCGACCGCACGAACCAGAATTTTTAATTGCGGAAAATGGCGGTGTGCCAGCTCACACAGTGCGATGGATTTCGCCTGATTACTGACCGCCACAATCAGCAGTTTAGCTTTACCGGCACCGGCCGCTTGCAGTAAATCAATACGGTCGGCATCACCATAAAACACTTTGTAGCCGTATTTGCGCAGCATATCGATATGTGCGACATCGTTATCCAATACCGTGGTGCCGATACCGTGGGCGTGCAGCAAACGGCCAATCACCTGACCGAAACGACCAAAGCCAACGATGATCACCGGGTTATCTTGTTCATCAATCGGATCAGCTTCACGCTGTTGGTCTTCCTGCTGTTGCCACTGCGTCTGCAGGTGACTATTTAACATCAACAACAACGGTGTAAAGGCCATCGATAACGCCACAGTTAACGTCAATAATGCCGTCAGTTCCGTATTAAACAATTTTAATTGATGGGCAAACGAGAACAGTACAAAGGCAAATTCACTACCTTGCGCCAAGGCAAAAGAAAACGACCAGCGATGGCCATGTGCCATGTGCGCCAGACCGCCGACACCTTGTAAAATCAGGAATTTAACCACTAGTAGCAACAACAACAAGCCGGCGATCAGGAACGGGTGTTCGGCCAGTAACGAGAAGTTGATGCCAGCACCCACTGAGATAAAAAACAGCCCGAGTAACAGCCCCTTAAACGGCTCAATGTTGGCTTCCAGCTCATGGCGATATTCGCTTTCTGCCAAAACCACGCCGGCGAGGAAGGTGCCGAGTGCCGGTGATAAACCGACGGATTCGGTGGCTAATGCCGTCAAGATCACCAGCAATAACGCTGCCGCGACGAAGATTTCACGTAAGCCCGATTGGGCGATAAAACGAAACACCGGTCGCATCAGGTAGTGCCCGCCGAGGATAATACCGGCGATAACCAGCGCGATCAGCGAGCCACTTTGCCAGCCGCTCATGGAGCTGGTTTCGGTCACCGTTTTTAGCCCCGGCGCCAGAAACGGCAACAACGCCAGCATGGGAATAACGGCAATATCTTGAAACAACAGCACGGAGAAACTGGTCTGTCCGGCTTCACTTTTCAGCATGCGTCGTTCGGTGAGGCTTTGCAGCACAATCGCCGTCGATGAAAGCGCCAGGATCATGCCAATGGCAATGGCCTGTTGCCAACGCAGATCAAACACCAGAGCAATCAATGAAAAGGCGATGGTAGTAAATAACACCTGACTACCACCAATGCCGATGATGGGGCCTTTCAATTGCCATAACAGCGCCGGTTTGAGTTCCAGCCCGATCAGAAACAGCATCAGCACCACACCAAATTCCGCGACATGCATGACGCTGTCGTTGGCGCCGACAAAATTAAACAGATAAGGGCCGATCACCACGCCAGCAATCAGATATCCCAGCACCGAACCCAACCCTAAACGACGGGCAATCGGTACAGAAACCACCGCGGCGGTCAGAAAGATGGCAGCATCAAACAGCAGACTTTGCTCCATCACAGCTCCTTAAGCAGGTCGGTCAGATAAGTGGCATTATGCAGTTGCTGCGGCGTGAGCTCTTCATCGCGCAGCGCGGTCAGCAGGCGACGATATTGCTGACCTTTCATTTTCAGATATTCCGGATCGGCAACACTGTGATAACCATACACCACAAAGGGTGGTAGCCAGCGCATGCCGCACATCAGACCACTTTGTTGAAACGGTAACAGATAGTCCGTGATCGGATGATGGTTATGTCCACCGGTGGAATAGGAAACGGCACTCCCGCCAGTAGTAACGGCAGACATTAGAAATTTATGTTTTAGCGCATTCCCTTCCGGGCCAAAGGCGTAACCATATTCCAGCACCTGATCCATCCACTCTTTTAAGATGGCAGGGCAGGACTACCAGTAAAACGGATGCTGAAAAATAATAATATCGTAATCGCGCAGCATGCGTTGTTCACGGGCGACGTCAATAAACATGTTGGGGTAATGTTGATATAAATCATGTACTTTGACGTCTTCCAGCCCTTTCAGGCCTTTCAACATGGCTCGGTTGGCATGTGAGCGGTGATAGCCCGGATGCGCGAAGATAATCAAAATACGTTTCATAGATGGCCACCACCTCCCGGGTCGCTGAATAAGAAAATACAGGACGGCGTCTTATTCAGCTTAGTTCACACAGGGCTACAAGGATAAAACATCTGACGCTGGCATGCGGCTTTTCTTTTAGCAAAATCTTACTTTGTTATCATCCTGTTAAGCGCGTCGGATGCCATTCGGGTTTGCTGTGATATGCTTTTGCATATAGTCACTGCATTTCAACAGGATAAGAGGCGTAGTATGAACTCGATTTTTCCCCCGATTGCCGCCGTTCACCCGCATTCCCTGACTTATCATGGTGATGAACGCATCGACCCTTACTACTGGTTGCGTGATGACACGCGCAGTGATCCAGCTGTGCTGGATTATCTGCAGGCCGAAAATGGTTATACCGAGGCCATGTTGCGGCCGACCGAAGCGCTGCAAAAGACGTTATATCAGGAAATGGTCGATCGCCAGCTGCCGGATGACAGTTCGGTGCCGTATTACCTGAAAGGGTATTGGTATCGCAGCCGTTATTTGCCGGAACAGGAATATCCGCTGTATGAACGTCTAGCCGCACGCCCCGATGCACCTACCGAATTGTTGTTGGATGGCAACCAGCGGGCTGGCGACAGTGATTTTTACAATCTGGGTGCATTGGAAATCAGCCCTAGCAACCACTGGATGGCTTGTAGCGAAGATTATGTCTCGCGGCGGCAATATCAGATCCGGGTGCGGAATCTGCAAACCGGTGATTGGCTGCCTGATCTGGTGGAAAACACCTCCGGTGATGTGGTGTGGAGCGCTGATAGCGCCGGTTTCTTCTATGTACGGTTAGACAGTGAAACGCTGCTGCCGTATCAGGTCTATTACCACACCTTGGGAGCCGAACCAGCGCAAGACCGCTTGGTGTATGAAGAGGCCGACAACACCTATTATCTGCACATCAACCACAGCCGTTCCGAAGAATATCTGCTGATCTCGCTGTCGAGCACCATGAGCACCGAAGTGCATCTGCTGCCGCTGAAAATACCGCACAACTCACCGACGCTGTTTTTAGCGCGTCGTCGCGGCCATGAATACAGCCTCGATCATTTCCAGCAGCAGTTTTATATCCGCTCCAACCGCGAAGGGCGTAATTTCGCGCTCTATCTGGCGAATGATGGTGCCGAACAACATTGGCAGGCGCTGTTACCGGTGCGGGAACACATTCTGTTGCAAGATTTTGTGCTGTTTCGTAACGCCTTGTTTGTCGAAGAGCGTGATGCTGGCTTAACCCGCTTACGCCAGCTCGATCTGCAAGGGCAGGAGGTGCGCACTATCGCGGTGGATGATCCGGCGTATGTGTTATGGCTGGGTACCAATCCTGATCCGGATAATCCGGAGTTCCGGTATGGCTATGCCTCGCTAACCACACCGACCACACACTACGCGCTGGATATTGTCAGCGGTGAACGCAAAATGCTGAAGCGCCAGCCGGTGCTGGGTGATTTCAAACCGGAGCATTATCAAAGTCAGCGACTGTGGGTTGCCGCCCGTGACGGTACGCAAATTCCAGTGTCACTGGTTTATCGCAAAGATAATTATCAACCGGGGCAAAACCCATTGCTGGTCTACGGTTACGGCGCCTATGGCATGAGCGAAGAGCCTTATTTTGCCTCTTCCCGCTTAAGCCTGCTGGATCGTGGTTTTATCTTTGCGATTGCGCATGTGCGCGGTGGTGAAGAGCTAGGCCGGCACTGGTATGAACAAGGCCGTCAGTTGCAAAAGATGAACAGTTTTACTGATTTCATTGATGCGACCGAGGGCATTCTGGCGGCAGGGTACGGCGATCCGGCGCGGGTCTTCGCCTCTGGCGGCAGCGCGGGCGGCTTGTTAATGGGGGCGGTGGTGAATATGGCGCCGCAACGTTATCTGGGTGTCGTCGCCGTGGTGCCGTTCGTCGATACACTGACGTCCATGCTGGATGAATCTATTCCGTTAACCACCGGTGAATATGATGAATGGGGTGATCCGCGCGAACCCGCGGTTTACGACTACATCAAAGCCTACAGCCCATATGATCAGGTAACAGCGCAAGCCTATCCGCATTTGTTGGTGGTCAGTGGTTTGCACGATTCACAGGTGCAGTATTGGGAACCAGCCAAATGGGTCGCCAAACTGCGGGCGAATAAAACCGACGACAATTTGCTGTTGCTGAGTATGGATATGGATGCAGGGCACGGTGGAAAATCCGGTCGTTACCGT
>CAIZDF010000186.1 GCA_903931645.1 uncultured Tolumonas sp. | reverse complement strand
CTGAGCTTGATTATCAGGTGTCAGGCCAAGCGGTTTTTCACACAAAATTATCTTGTCTTGTAGTGCTTCAAGATAATTTAGATGACTGGCCGTTGGCGTTGCAATAGCGACTACATCGCAATCCTGAAACACAGACAAGTCTGTGCCATGAGCAGGTATGTTTTCTTCCATGGCAATTTTTGCAACTATGTCAGCATCATGCGCCATCATTGCGATGACGTCACAGCCTGCTTTTCGTAACCCCTGAACGTGAACGCGTCCCCAATTTGTTCCTATCACTCCGGCTTTCATAGGTATTCCTCCAATAAGGTCTGGAAATAGTTTACGCTTATCGAACGGGATTCATTTGTAAAAATATTTAGTTAATTAAGATGTATTTGTTTTGTTGTTTTATTTGGGGTATCACGTTATTAATTTGACGGATTAAAAACAAATCACGGAGATAGGTATGTTTAAGGAATTTAAAGAGTTTGCCATGCGTGGCAATGTGGTTGATATGGCTGTCGGTATCGTTATTGGTGCGGCTTTCAGTGCGATTGTGAAAAGCATGGTCGATGACGTGTTGATGCCACCGATTGGTTTATTGCTCGGCGGCGTGGATTTTTCCGACTTTTTTGTGGTGTTAAAAGAAGGTGCTAAAGCAGCCGCGCCTTATCATAATCTGGCCGATGCCAAAGCGGCTGGGGCTGTGACGCTGAATTTTGGTCTGTTCGTGAATGCGATCATCAGCTTTACTATCGTGGCTTTTGCATTATTTATGCTAGTAAAAGGTATGAACCGTCTGCGTGCCAATGAAGCGCCTAAACCAGTTACGACCAAAAAATGCCCGCATTGCTATTCCGATATCGCGATAGAGGCAACGCGCTGCCCGCATTGTACTTCTCAGTTGTAAGGTCAGTTGTAACACCGACTCAGCGACGTAATTTGTTGAGCAAACGAATGATGTCGTTGAGTAACCGATAGCGCTGCAATTCAGCCTGCCCATAGCGAGTCGAGAGGGTAGATGGATTGTTGCGTTGTTTCAGATAACGATTTAATTGCAGACGGTTAAAGCCACCGACTTTAAATATCAGCGGTAAAAGTTGCTTGATATTTTCTTCATCCAACCCCATGGCTTCGCTGTATTTTTCATCATCCGGCAGGCTGATTTTTACGCTGACCTGTTTTATCTTCTGCTGTTCTTGCAAATATTCCAGCCATTGTTCGACATACATCGGCTTGGTGCCAGCCAGCAGATTGAAAAAACCGCCGCTATCACTACGACACCCGCTGAGTAACAGGCAAGCGAGTTGATCATCATTACAAGAAAAAGATACTTCTCCCTGAATAGACCAATCCACCGCTAGCACTGATATATCAGCTTGTTCACCATTAAAACCTTCGCAATGAAAACGAAACAAAACAGCACTCCAATAACCAGTCAGCCGTTTAGTTTAACATTATCTCTCAGTTGTTAATAATTTATAGTGTAGAGGTTAATTCGCCGCATTATCGATAAGGGCCAGTGCGTCTCGCACCGCGTCGGTGTTGTCTGGCCGTACTAAGCGGGCGATCTCTTTCCCATTACTGAGAAATATCAATGTTGGCCATAGTTTAACTTTGAAGGCCCGTCCCAATGGTTTGCCTCGGCCATCGGCAATTTTGATGTGCGGTATTTGTGCGTGTTCGGCCATTGCTGCTGATATAAACGGTAACGCGGCCTGGCAAAATCCACACCATTCATTACCAAAATCCAGCACAACTGGGCCGGTAAATGCTTCAACTTCACTCAAGGATGGTTCAGTTTCCTGATAGGTATTTGTGGTTATGGTATGGCTCCTGCGCTAGTGATCAGCGAGATATGAATCTCTGTCTATTTAAACAATAGCAGTGTCTAAACTATTGCTGCCAGTAATCTCGTTACGACATAATGAAAAAACTGACGAAAATTTCGGATAAATTTTTAATAGGAATCATGATGATAAGACATCTGTTATTGTTGCAATTTACACCAGAAACAACCGAGCAGGATCTTGCTGAGATCTTGGCGTTATTTGTTGCAGCCAAAGATAAAATTGACGGGATCGTTGCAGTAACCGCAGGTGAAAATGTGAGTCCAGAAGGGAAGAATAAACAATTTACCCACTGTATTACGATGGATTTTATTGATGAAGTGGCCCGAGATAACTACTTGCCACATCCGGAACATCAGAAAATGAAGCCGCGGTTCAGACCGCACATTGCGGATATTCTGGTGTTTGATTATTCATGTTAAAGCAGCAGAAGAGCTTCCTTTATCCTGATTAATTAGAAAATTGATCTGTCTGGAAGTCTCGTGCGCCTGTGCTAATAATGTCGTGTTACAATCATTCCTTATCTATTGGTTAAGGAAGAAGCGTTATGTCATTACCAGCTGTATCCGATCTTGCTCGTCTTGCACTTTATATGCGCCCATCTTGCCCTTACTGTGTTCGGGTGACTGATTTTTGTCAGACAGCAGATATCAAACTTGAAAATCGTAATATCTCGGAAGGCGCTCATTTAGAAGCATTGATGGTTGGTGGTGGTAAACGTCAGGTACCATGCTTGCGTATTCAAGGTGATGACGGCCAAAGCCATTGGCTGTACGAATCCATGGATATAATTGCTTATCTGAAACAGCAGTTTTCAAATTAGATAACTAAGGGGCCTCATCACGAGGCCTTATGTTAGATCTTGCTTATCTGTATCGAGTTTTGTCAGTTCATCACGTAGTGTTTGTAATTCCCGGCGATAGGCTTCTGCATCACCATAATCCACAAAGCCGCTGTAATAGGAATGTGTCTGTAGTGTGCGCCGTGCATGTTTTATCGGGCACCAATATTGTTCTGTGCGTGCAGCAATTTCTTTCAGATATGACGCTAAACCATTGCCATAAGAACAGTAGGCGCAGTTAATCTTTTCGACCAGATTTAGATAAGCCAGATGTGTACGATCGAAAACCATATAATCGCTTCTTCGAACCCGAGGGATTCGATATAACGGGAAACAGATCACTTGATATACGGTTACAAACAGATCTAGAAGAAGCAGTGGGAAAATCATTGAGTAGATGAAAGGCGCAGATAT
>CAIZDF010000185.1 GCA_903931645.1 uncultured Tolumonas sp. | reverse complement strand
GATCTATGTCTTAGTCGCCGGACCAATACCGTATCTTTCTTTCCAACATGAAATTGAAAATTTTGATTATTTGTTGCTGGCCTTATTAGGCATCTCGCTTGGCTTACCGGTTTTTATCTGGATGCGCCCCCACTGGCGGGATCTATTATTACTGGAACGCACTGCGCGCCGCTTAGGTCGTGGTGATCTAAGTGCACGTATAAATTTGCCGGAAACATCTAGTTTACAGCGCCTTGGACGCGCTTTTGATCAAATGGCCGATAACATCCAAGACGTGATTGCCAGCAAAAAACGGCTCACCGACAACGTAGCGCACGAATTACGCACCCCTTTAGTTCGCTTGCGATACCGGTTGGAAATGCTTGATCCACCACTTGCAGATGACGCACAACAAGGTATAGAGCGTGATATTTCACACCTAGAAACACTGATCGATGAAATGCTTACTTACGCCCGACTCGATAGACCGCAGGTCACGCTGACTTATCAGACTTTTTCGCCCACTGAATGGCTGCAACAACGGCAAAATGACTGGCAAAATTTATTGAATGGTAAACAATTACACGTTGAAACCATCCCGAATGAATGGCATTGGCAGGGCGATATAAAACTACTTGATCGCATGCTCGATAACCTGGTGGGCAATGCCCTGCGTTATAGCCAACAGCAGATCCGGATCGCGTTATGCCAAGAATCTGGGTGGAATATTATTAAAGTGGAAGATGATGGCCCCGGCATCCCGATAGAACAACGGGCGACGATTTTTGACGCCTTCGTTCGACTGGATCCCAGCCGTGATCGTGCCACTGGTGGTTTTGGATTGGGCCTCGCCATCGTGCAAGGCATCATGCAAGCGCATAAGGGCAGCGCAGTAGTAGAAGAAAGTACTCTGGGTGGCGCCTGTTTTATTTGCCGCTGGCCTAACCCGGCTCAATAATTTTGTGCCGGTTTATTCCCACGCAATGTGCGATTGAGCTGCCATTCGCCCAATGTCGCGGTTAATTCCGCCCCCAATAACACCACCAACCAGCTCAAATACAACCAGATCATCATGATTGGAATACCGGCTAAAGCACCATAAATTGATTTATAGGTGCCAAAATGCGCAATGTAATAACCAAAACCTTCTTTGGCTATTTCAAACAGAAGTGCCGACAGCGTGGCGCCAATTAAGGCATGTTGCCACCGAACATCAACATTCGGCACCACCTTGTATAACAACAAAATGCCGCCCAGTGATAACAAATACGGTAATAGATCCAGCAAACCACCACCCAACGATGAGACGATCTCGTAATCCCATACCGCCCATCCTTGGATGTAAGAAGACAATAACAAGCTACCGCCAACCAGCATCGGTGCAATACCTAAGACCATGCTATACATAGTGATGGTTTTCAGCCATTTGCGCTGACCATGACTGCGCCAGATATGATTCATATTTTCATCAATAGCCGCAATCAGAAACAAAGCTAAAACAACTAACATCGCCAGCCCGATTGAAGTGGTTTTCGAGGCATTTTTGACAAATAACGAGAAGTGATAACGGAATGCAATTTCAGTTGCCGGCACAAAATTACTGAATACAAATGTCTCAACTTGCCGACGGAAATAAGAAAAACGCGGCAGCCAAGACAGCACGGAGAACACTACCGCCAGCATTGGCACGATGGATAACAACGAAACATATGCTAAATGTCCCGCCAGCACCGGCAAACGATCATGCCAGACTCGTTTCCAGAAAAACATCGCAAACCGGTGTAGTCGCAGACTGAACAAACGACTTTTCACCCAACGGCTATTACGCAAAACCAATAGTCGAGTTGGATCTTTTGTCATCATCACCCTCTTTCTATCTTTAAACTGGCTCTAGCATACTGCTAAAAAAAAGCCCCGCAAATGCGAGGCTCTCAGATAACAGTGGATATGGTAAGAAGAATTAATCTTCTTTGCTACCACCACGGTTAGCACGTTTACGATCCATTTCAGTCAGTAATTTCTTACGGACACGGACGTTCAGTGGTGTAACTTCAACCAATTCATCATCATCGATGAATTCCATGGCCTGTTCCAGCGTCATTTTGATTGGTGTCGTCAACACGATCGCTTCGTCAGTACCAGAAGCACGCATGTTGGTCAACTGTTTACCTTTCAGACAGTTAACTGTCAGATCGTTAGAACGGCTGTGAATACCAATGATCTGGCCTTCATAAACTTCAGTCGCATGTTCAATGAACAGACGGCCACGTTCCTGCAGGTTAAACAGAGCGAAGCCCAGTGCTTTACCAGTTGCGTTAGAGATCAGTACGCCGTTTTGACGTTGACCGATAGAACCGCCTTTGAATTCACCGTATTCTTCGAAAGTATGGTACAGCAGACCAGTACCAGAAGTCAGTGTCATGAATTCAGTTTGGAAGCCGATCAAACCACGAGCTGGGATCATATAATCCAGACGTACACGACCTTTACCATCCGGAACCATGTTACGCAGGTCAGCTTTACGCTCACCCAGCTTCTCCATGATAGAACCCTGATGTTGATCTTCGATATCAACAGTCAATGATTCCATTGGTTCCATTTTCACGCCATCGATTTCACGCATGATAACTTCAGGACGCGAAACAGCCAGTTCGAAACCTTCACGACGCATGTTTTCGATCAGAATGCCTAAGTGCAATTCACCACGGCCAGATACACGGAATTTATCCGGATCTTCTGTTTCTTCAACACGCAGCGCTACGTTGTGACGCAGTTCGTTCTGCAGACGTTCCAGAATATTACGGGAAGTCACATACTTACCTTCTTTACCAGCAAACGGAGAAGTGTTTACCTGGAAGGTCATAGTTACAGTTGGTTCATCCACAGACAGTGGTGGCAGCGCTTCTACGGCAGCATTAGAACAGATGGTGTCAGAGATTTTCAGCTCGCCCAGACCGGTGATCGCAATGATGTCGCCAGCTTGCGCTTCAGCAACTTCAGTACGGCTCAGACCTAAATAGCCTTGAACCTGACCGATCTTACCAGTACGGGTTTTACCGTCAGCACCAACAACAGTTACCTGTTGGTTTGGCTTAACGCTACCACGAGTGATACGACCGATACCGATCACACCAACGTATGAAGAGTAATCCAGCTGAGAGATCTGCATCTGGAATTCGCCATCCGGATCCGCTTTTGGCGGTTCAACGAAATCAAGGATCGCTTTAAACAGCGGGTCCATGTTATCTGATGGTTCGTTCAGATCCATAGTTGCGTAACCCTGCAGTGCAGAAGCGTACACAATTGGGAAATCTAACTGTTCGTCAGTTGCACCCAAGTTGTCGAACAGATCGAATACCTGATCGATAACCCAATCCGGACGTGCACCAGGACGGTCAACTTTGTTGACAACAACGATTGGACGCAGACCGCGAGCAAACGCTTTCTGAGTTACGAAACGGGTCTGTGGCATTGGGCCGTCTACCGCATCAACCAGCAGCAGCACGCAGTCAACCATAGACATAACACGTTCTACTTCACCGCCAAAGTCAGCATGGCCGGGAGTATCAACGATGTTAATACGATAATCTTTCCAGCGAATCGCTGTGTTTTTGGCAAGAATAGTGATCCCGCGTTCTTTTTCCAGATCGTTGGAGTCCATAATGCGCTCCTGACCTTCCGAAGAACGGTCCAGGGTTCCAGACTGTTGTAACAGTTTGTCAACCAGTGTTGTTTTGCCATGGTCAACGTGCGCAATAATGGCAATATTGCGGAGATTCTCTAACATCCTCGCCTCGAGCTTAAAAAGTGACTAAAAATCGGACGCTCATTCTACCTACCCCAACGTGATCTGCATAGCAAATTTGCTGTAAAAACGACGAGCATATTTTTGCAGGATATCTGTATAATCATTAATGGCAGATTATGAATGTGCGATTGCACCATAAAAGCGCACAAAAATAGTGCGCAATTGCACCAACATTTAACATTCACTGGTTATTAAAATGGAGCAACCTGCGGTTACTCCTTATTAACTAACGAGTTTTTGAGTTGGCGCATTTTTTGCTGTTTAGCGAAGAGATTATAATATCGCTATCTGATTTTAATGACACCGGAGGTTAGCTAGCATGTCCGCTGCAAATGTTCTGAATATGATCAAAGAGAACGAAGTTAAGTTCGTTGATCTGCGTTTTACTGACACTAAAGGTAAAGAACAACACGTTTCTGTACCTCATCACCAGATCACCGAAGATTTCTTCGAAGACGGTAAAATGTTCGATGGTTCTTCAATCGCTGGTTGGAAAGGTATCAACGAATCAGACATGGTTCTGATGCCTGATGCTTCTACTGCCCTGATGGATCCGTTCACCGAAGAATCAACTTTGATCATTCGTTGTGACATTCTGGAACCAGCAACCATGCAAGGCTATGATCGTGACCCACGTTCTATCGCTAAGCGTGCTGAAGAATATCTGAAGGCAAGCGGCATCGCTGATACCGTGCTGTTCGGACCAGAACCAGAATTCTTCATTTTTGAAGACGTTCGTTTCGAAAACACCATGAGTGGTTCTTTCTTCAAGATCGATGATCCTGAAGCTGCATGGAACTCAGGTAAAGAATTCGAAGGTGGTAACAAAGGTCACCGTCCAGGCGTTAAAGGTGGTTACTTCCCAGTAGCACCAGTTGACTCCTCACAAGATCTGCGTTCTGCCATGTGTTTGATCCTGGAAGAAATGGGTCAAGTCGTTGAAGCTCATCACCACGAAGTAGCTACTGCTGGTCAGAACGAAATCGCTACTCGTTTCAACACCATGACTAAGAAAGCTGACGAAGTTCAGGTGCAGAAATACGTTATCCATAACGTAGCTCACGCTTACGGCAAAACCGTAACTTTCATGCCAAAACCAATGTTTGGCGACAACGGTTCAGGCATGCACTGTCACCAGTCTCTGGGCAAAGACGGTGTGAACCTGTTCTCTGGTGACGCTTACGGTGGACTGTCAGAAATGGCACTGTTCTACATCGGCGGTATCATCAAACACGCTAAAGCTATCAACGCTTTCACTAACCCATCAACCAACTCTTACAAGCGTTTGGTTCCAGGTTATGAAGCGCCTGTAATGCTGGCTTACTCTGCACGTAACCGTTCAGCGTCAATCCGTATTCCAGTAGTACCAAGCCCGAAAGCAGCTCGTATCGAAGTTCGCTTCCCGGATCCAGCAGCTAACCCATACTTGGCGTTCACCGCTCAGTTGATGGCAGGTCTGGATGGTATCATCAACAAGATCCACCCAGGCGATGCTGCAGACAAAGATCTGTATCACCTGCCACCAGAAGAAGCGGCTCAGATCCCACAAGTTTGTGGTTCTTTAGACGAAGCTCTGAAAGCGCTGGATGCAGACCGTGAGTTCCTGACTCGTGGTGGCGTATTCTCCGAAGATTTCATCGATGCTTACATCGAACTGAAAAACATCGACGTAGATCGCCTGCGCATGACTCCGCACCCAGTTGAATACGAAATGTATTATTCTGTATAAGAATGTCATGTTTCTGAAAAAACCCGCTCCGGCGGGTTTTTTTTTGGTTATGATTTAACCTGATGTTTTCATTTGTACTTCATCCATTTCAACGCGCAAGGAATAGCACTATGAAAATCATATCAGGTATCTGGTTCGCTCTCGGATTGTCTTGGGCAGTGCAAGCAGCAAATGAAAATGCCACTGTCTATTATTGGACGGATGCACAGGGGGTGACACATTTCAGTGACAGACCCGTTGCCGGTAAGCCAATGAATAGTAAACAAGTCGAAATAGTAAACCCGCCGACAAACAACCCCAATCCGGTTACTGAAAATACAGCCTCCTCAGCCGTACCAACCACTCCAACTATCGCTTACACCCTCAGTATTTCATCACCGCAGTC
>CAIZDF010000184.1 GCA_903931645.1 uncultured Tolumonas sp. | reverse complement strand
TTAGCGCCAATCATGAGCTTTACCGCTGAAGAGATTTGGAAACTGTTACCAGGTCAACGCGATAAGTTCGTGATGACTGGTGAGTGGTATACCGGCTTGTTTGCTATGCAAGCAGGTGAAGCGCTGGATGATACCGTATGGGCTGACTTGTTAGCGGTTCGTGCGGAAGTGAATAAAGCACTGGAAGTCGCGCGTAATGAAAAACTCATCGGTAGCTCGTTGCAGGCAGAGGTAACGTTGTTCGCGAATGCTGAATTGGCAGCGAAACTACATTTGCTGGGTGAGGAATTGCGTTTTGTGTTGCTGACATCAAAAGTAATGGTGCAGGAAGTGTCTGCCCAGCCAGAAGGCGCACAAGCAACCGAGGTGGCTGGCTTGTGGTTACAAGTTGCCGTCAGCACTGCTGCGAAATGCGAACGCTGCTGGCATCATGTTGACGATGTTGGTGCACATGAAGGTCACGGCGATATTTGTGGTCGATGCGTCACTAACGTAGCCGGAGAAGGCGAAGTTCGCCGCTTTGCATGATGACATTACTGACAAAAACCGGATTACGCTGGATTTGGTTGGCAGTGTTGGCGATTGTGTTAGATCAAATCACCAAACTGGCGATCATGCAGCATATTCCTTATGGGCACGGGGTGTATGTCACCTCGTTTTTTAATCTGGTGCATGTATATAATCTGGGAGCGGCTTTTAGCTTCCTTGCGGGCGCGGAAGGCTGGCAACGTTGGTTATTTAGTGGCTTGGCGGTAGTGATCTCGGGCATTTTGCTGGTAGCGATGGCGAGAACTCCTGCTAAGTTATCGTTGACGAATGTCGCATACAGTCTTGTGATTGGTGGCGCGTTAGGAAATCTGATCGACCGCATCATCTATGGTCATGTCATTGATTTTCTTGATTTTCACTGGCAGGAAGTCTATCGATTTGCCACATTCAATGTGGCAGATATGGCTATCACTTGTGGTGCGGCACTGATTATTTTGGACGGTTTTATTAAGAAACCCGCCGATAAATAACAAGCGATTAACATCAGCTGATAAGATAAGCCGGTATTTTTTGCCGGCTTTATTTTTACGAGTTTAAAGGGGACATCATGAAAATTCTGTTAGCCAATCCACGCGGTTTTTGTGCCGGAGTCGATCGGGCGATCACCATTGTCAAAAATGCCCTGCATAAATTTGGCGCACCGATCTATGTTCGCCATGAAGTCGTGCACAACAAATATGTTGTGGATGAGTTGAAATCGATGGGCGCTATTTTTGTCGATGAGCTTGATGAGATCGCTGATGGTAATACTGTAATTTTTTCCGCACACGGTGTATCCAAAGCTGTTCGTGAAGAAGCAAAGAAACGCGGTTTGCAGGTATTTGATGCAACTTGCCCGTTGGTGAGCAAAGTTCATATGGAAGTGCATCGCGCCAGCCGAAAAGGTCAGGAAGTGGTATTGATTGGGCATAAAGGCCACCCGGAAGTGGAAGGTACCTTAGGCCAATATGATGAAACTGGTGTTGGTATGTATTTGATCGAAGATGCCTCACAGGTGAATTCACTTCCTATCCAGCAGCCGGAAAATGTCAGCTTTGTAACGCAAAC
>CAIZDF010000183.1 GCA_903931645.1 uncultured Tolumonas sp. | reverse complement strand
CGGTCAAACCTATGCGAGTCACCCCAGCTTAGCTGGGGGTTTATCAATGTTTAATTAATCAATGGGGGATGCTGACTCAATAATTGTAATGCATCCCCTTTCCCCATTAAATCGAGCCCTTGCGTTTTGGGTATCACCCAGCGATCGGGCGAAACACTGCGCGAAGCCCGCACTAACTCCGGTCTGGCAGATAAATCAATCGTCTGGGGCTTCATAAACTGCGGCACCGATCCGGTAGGAAAACTCGCACGGGAATTACGCAATAACGTGGCGATTGCAATAAAACGAGGGACATAATGCTGTGTCTCTTCTGGTAGCATCAGATCGCAATAATCATCGAGTTTCGCCTTGTGCTGTGCCGTATCTATCGTATTTTCACCGGCATTGTAAGCCGCCAACACCAAAGCCCAGTCACTATTAAAATGCATTTGTAGCCATGCCAAATAGCGTAATGCGGCTTGCGTCGATTTACTTACATCATAACGATCATCTTGGGTCGCAGAAACCACCAACCCGAACCGGCGAGCCGTGTCCGGCATCAATTGCCATAACCCAACCGCTCCTGCAGGAGAGACCGCCTGTGATCGATACCCACTTTCTAGTAATGGCAACCAAATTAACCATTCAGGAAGATTAAATCTTTTCAACTCCTTGCCGATATAACTCATAACCTCCTGTGAAACGTTCAACCGATTTTGCATGCGGGTTTGTTCTGTTAACAAAAAATGCTGTTCAACACTAATTCGCAGACGGCATGGTTCCGACCAGTCGGATAATAAAAAGGGCGAAGAATTAATAAGAAAGGATGCTGAGGTCGCTCTATTATTAATAAGAGCGGAAGAAAAATAGCAGCATAGAACCAGAATAATAAACCGATAGGATAGAACTGGCCTAACAACAAACAGATAACTGTTGCCTGTTAGCCAAGTGAGGTTGCTATGTATAATACCGTATCCAGAGCGAACCGCCCGCTCCATAAATTTGTGCTGTATCTGATCCTCGCCAATTTTTTTCTGATTGGCCTGTATCATTGGCACTACCATCATATCAGCCAAGTTGGACAACTAACGGCTGGCTGCTTACTGGTCAGTTATAATCTGATGCTTGTTAAACTCATTAGCCAACATACACATCAAGCCAAACACACGTACCTCATTTACCCGGTAGTTATAGCAGTGATCATGCTTTGTATGTCGGTGCTTTACCTATTTTTTGTTGGCTAAACAAATCTAAACATTTATCGGCTAAACCCGCGTTCGACATACGCAAAAAATAAACACAATTTAGCACCTAATATGACAAATGGATGAATTCTTGCCGTTTGTACAATCTGTAACTGGAGCCGCTCGCCAAGTCGTGGTAAATTCGCGCCGTCTTTATTTCTGGAGTCTTTAATCTGTGGATAGTCCCAGTAGTCGATTATGCATCGGCCACGCACTGGCAAGGCAACCATAGGTCTCACCTGTTGCTGCCCTGCCGCTATGGCGGGTAGCCCGACACGTTCAGTCAGCGGACTGACTTGTCCTTCGCTTCCCTTATAACAGTATTGCGTTTCTAAACGCCAGCTTGAACTTCTTACCTGCTTTTGTGTTGTGCACAAAACAGTGGGCAGGTTTTTGGGCTGTCAGTTGTAAACAGGGTCATCATGTTTGAGTTGTTCAATCCGCGTCACCATGAACAATCGGTTTTGCACGCCGCGCCGAATCGGCTGAGTTGGGTGTTATTACCATTACTTTTATCATTATTAGTACTCATGGCCTATGGCGCCACCCAGATGAGCCGACCGTTTGTGGTGGGTGATGCCTTAGCGGTGTCGCTTGATCCGATCTATCTGCCGTATTATCTGCTACGCACCATCTTGCGTATGTTTATGGCGCTCGGCTGTTCGTTGTTATTCAGCTTTCTGTTTGCCGCTATCGCCGCAAAATACCGCACCGCCGAAAAAGCGATGATCCCCATGCTGGATGTACTGCAATCAGTGCCAATTTTAGGCTTTCAAGCCATTGCGGTAGCACCGTTTATCGCGCTGTTTCCCGGTAATTTACTGGGGGTGGAATGCGCCGCCATTTTTGCGATCTTTACCTCACAGGCGTGGAACATGGCGTTCAGTCTGTATCAGTCATTCCGCACCATTCCTGCCGAATTAAATGAAGCTGCTAATATCTTCCGTCTGTCAGGCTGGCAACGTTTCTGGCGACTGGAACTGCCCTTTGCCATGCCCGGTCTGCTGTGGAATATGATGATGTCGATGTCCGGCGGCTGGTTCTTTCTGGTCGCGGCGGAAGCGATTTCTGTTGCCGGCCAAGATATCAAATTGCCTGGCATTGGCTCTTATATCGCGGTTGCTATCGAAGCACGTAACGTCAGCGCAATCGCATGGGCAATTGCGGCGATGCTGACTGGCATCTTGTTATATGACCAGCTGTTCTTCCGCCCTCTGCTGGCGTGGGCCGACAAATTCCGTTTTGAGGAATCCCAAGGCGATACCGCACAGCGTTCGTGGTTGCTCGATATGTTGCGCAACAACGCCTGGACACATGCTTTTTCGCATTGGAGCTGGTCACAACTACGCCGTGCGCTGAACTGGTTTCCGCGTCGTTACGACGGTACGTCGGTGAAAGCCAAACCGGCACAACAACACTCTCACTGGTCACGAGTTTGGGAGCTGTTATTACTACTGGCTGGGCTGGCGGCAATCGCTCGTCTGATCCTGTTTGTGCACAGCGATGTTGGTTGGCAAGAGGCGCTACATGTCGCCGGGCTTGGTTTGCTCACACTCGCGCGGGTGTTGCTGTTGATCGGTATGGCGTCGCTGATTTGGGTGCCGATTGCGATCTGGATCGGGCTGAACCCACGCTACTCACAGCGCGTGCAGGCGGTGGCACAGTTTTTAGCCGCCTTCCCGGTCAACCTGATGTTCCCGTTAGTAGTCTTTGCGCTGGTGTCATTAAATCTGAACCCAAACATCTGGTTAAGCCCGCTGATGGTGTTTGGCACCCAGTGGTACATTCTGTTTAATGTGGTCGCGGGTGCATCAACGATCCCGACTGAATTACGTCTGGCGGCAGATAACCTCGGTGTCCGTGGCTGGTTAAAATGGAAACGTATTTACCTGCCGGCGATCTTCCCTGCCTATGTGACTGGCGCCATCACCGCCAGCGGTGGTTCGTGGAACGCCAGTATCGTGGCGGAATATGT
Organism: uncultured Tolumonas sp.; assembly: GCA_903931645.1. Classification (GTDB taxonomy): domain Bacteria; phylum Pseudomonadota; class Gammaproteobacteria; order Enterobacterales; family Aeromonadaceae; genus Tolumonas. The sequence continues at coordinate 2,581 of CAIZDF010000183.1, read as the reverse complement.
CACTTGGGGTAAAACCACGCTGATGGCCAACGGGCTTGGCAGTTATATCAAACAGATGACCGATGCCGGTGATTTCCATCGCATCGCCTTAGGTATCGGTATCATGTGTCTGTTTGTGATGGGACTGAACCGTTTTTTCTGGCGCAAGTTGTATTTATTGGCTGATGGCAGTCGCTGAGGAGAGATCATGAACCAATCTGCATTGATTAACCTGGAAGGCGTCGCCAAGTCCTTCCGTACCTCCGATGGCACGGCCCGCAGCGTGCTGGAAAATGTCAATTTCACCTTGCATGACGGTGAAATTGTGGCATTGCTCGGTAAGTCCGGCTCTGGTAAATCGACACTATTACGCATCATTGCCGGGCTCATTCCCGCCGATCAGGGTTTAGTCAATTATCGTGAAAAAAGCATTTATGGCCCGGTTTCCGGCATCGCTATGGTGTTCCAATCATTTGCGTTATTTCCTTGGCTGACCGTGCAACAAAACGTCGAACTGGGGCTGGAAGCGCAAGGCGTGCCAGCGGCAGAGCGGGAAAAACGCGCTGATGCCATGCTGGAACTGATTGGTCTGGCGGGTTTCGGTGGTGCGTTGCCACGTGAATTATCCGGTGGGATGCGCCAGCGTGTTGGTATCGCCCGTGCCTTGGTCACCAACCCCGATATTCTGCTGATGGATGAAGCGTTTTCAGCACTCGACGTGTTGACCGGTGAAACGCTGCGTAACGATATGCTGGAGCTGTGGCAGGAAAAACGGCTGTCGACCAAAGGCATTTTGATTGTGTCGCACAACATTGAAGAAGCGGTGATGATGGCCGATCGCATTCTGATTTTATCCAGCGATCCTGGCCGTATTCGCAGCGAAGTTAAAGTCGATCTGCCACAACCCCGCGATGTGGATGATCCCGAAGTACGCGCCTTGATCGATCAAGTGTACGACATGATGACTATGCGCCCAGCGCCTGCTCCTGGTGCCGTGGCAGGGGCGCCAACCGGCCTGCATATGGGCTATCGTCTGCCACCAACCGACGTCGCCCGTATGGAAGGTTTGCTGGAATTATTGAATGATGCACCATTTAATGGTCGAGCTGACTTGCCGCAACTGGCCGAAGAGGCAGAGTTGTCAGACGTGGAATTGTTCCCGACTTATGAAGCACTCGGGTTACTCGGATTCGTACAGATTGAAAAAGGCGATATTGCGCTGACAGCATTAGGCCGACACTACATTGAGGGCGAACAAACTCTGCGCCAAGAAATCTTCGGCCAACAGTTATTAACACATGTACCACTCGCCTCGCAGATCCGCCACAAACTGGAACATGAAGCCAGTGGCGCATTACCAGAGAAACAATTCCTGGAATTGTTGGAAGAACACATGAAGAGAGACGAAGCCGAACGTGTGCTGAGTGTCGCTATCGAATGGGGACGTTATGGCGAAGTGTATGAATATGATTTCCACACTGGCCGATTAATGTTGCCGAGTGATGAATAATATAAAAAGCACAAAAACCTTATCTATTAGACACCAATAATAGATAAGGTTGTTTTTAATCAGTGTGTATCGATGCTGTAGCTGTTTTTCGCGTTCTAAACAAATCTAAGCAATTAACCCCATCAGCAATGGAAGCAAAACGCTTCCGCATGCTGTTACCCTTTCAGATCGGGCTGTCTTTGTTCAGTTCAGATAACACCGAAGAAACTGCCAGCAGCAGTGCTGAGCGAATAACCTGATCACGACGGTTCAACTGCAATTGCTGCAACATTGGGTCAGCCTTTTCATCCGGCTCTTCTACTTGCATCATACTGATCTGCTGTAAGCCATGTAATTTATCAATTTGCTCACGCACACAAGGTTCACCAAATCGGTGATCATGAATATCACTGACTAAGAAATCACGAATACGAATATAACGTTCAATATCTTGCGATAATTCCAGTGAGATCAAACCCAATGCAAAAATAAGCTTCAAACGGATATTAAGATCAGCCAAAGGACCTTTACCATTTAATAACGGCTCAATCGCATATTTGACCGCATACTCTTCCTGACGAAAAGCACGGCGCATCAATTGATCGACCCCTTCCTCCAGCATATCGACTACTTCGAGGAAGAATCCTCTCGGATTCTCCGGTTCGGTCAGACGCTCAAAAACTGCGTCCTCCTGATAAGTTGGTGCTTTAACTTTATTCATATTGTTTGATCTTATGTGGAAAACCAGAAATCTGACCCGTCGCCCTTTTTAATTTTTATTGTTATAAAATTGTTATTAATTTGATTATCTAAAAGTAAGAGAGAGGGCATTCCCTCTCTCTTCATTACATCATTTAGCCATGCGCTGATATTCGGCCACAATCGTTGCCACACAAGGCTCATCTGCTTTCAGGCCAGTCGCGCGTAATAAAGCTGCTTCCACACCCTCTTGCTCAATCCAACCTTGTAATTCAACAGCCTGTGGATCATCTGCGTTCTGATAATGCAACGCAGCCGCAATGCCTTTCAGTAATGCTGCATTCGGTAAACCATATTCCAGTGTACCCAGCAACGGTTTAGTTAAACGGTCTTCCGCACCCAGTTTACGCAGTG
>CAIZDF010000182.1 GCA_903931645.1 uncultured Tolumonas sp. | reverse complement strand
GGTGTTAAGCCAGCAAGGAGTTCAGGTCGATCTGTTTGATGCGATGCCATCGGTGGGGCGTAAATTTCTGCAGGCTGGTAAAGGCGGCATGAATATTACACATTCCGAAGCGTTCCCGGATTTTGTAAATCGCTACCGGCATCGTCAGCAAGAGATGTTGCCGCTGCTACAAGCCTTTGATGCCAACGCCCTGCGTCAATGGTCACATAATCTGGGCTTTGACACGTTTGTCGGCAGCTCTGGTCGGGTGTTTCCAACCGATATGCGCGCCGCGCCGATGTTACGCACCTGGCTGCAACGCCTGCGCGAATCAGGGGTGAAATTTCATGTTCGTCATCGCTGGATTGGCTGGAATGAACAACAGCAGTTGATGTTTGCAACCACTGATGGCGAAACCACCGTCACAGCCGATGCCGTGTTGCTGGCCTTAGGTGGTGGCAGTTGGTCACGGCTGGGTTCTGATGGCGCATGGGTGCCTTTGTTACAAGCCCGCCATATCGCCGTAGCGCCGTTACAGGCCGCTAACTGTGGCTTTGAGTTAGCATGGTCAGACGATTTCCGCAGCCGCTTTGCCGGTACACCGATGAAAACCGTGGTGGCCAGTTTGACCGATCGCGAAGGCAAATTGACTGAACGCCAGGGTGAGTTTGTGATCACGGAACGCGGTGTCGAAGGCAGTCTGATTTATGTGTTTGCCGCCGAGCTACGCGACCAGCTGACACAACAGGGCTCCGCCACATTAACGCTCGATCTGCTGCCACACAAATCGCAAGCTCGAATTGAGCAGGAACTGCGCTCACGCGGCGCAAAATCGTTGTCGACACAGCTAAAAAGTAAGGTCGGTATTGATGGCGTTAAAGCAGCGCTGTTGCGTGAATGTCTGAGCAAAGAGACCTTCACCAACGAAACACTATTGGCGACGGCCATCAAACAGTTCCCGCTGCAAGTGTTACGCACCACACCGATGGATGAAGCTATCAGCACTGCAGGGGGCGTCTGTTTTTCTGCGTTAAATGCGCAACTGATGTTGAACACTATACCCGGTACATTTTGTGCCGGCGAGATGCTTGATTGGGAAGCACCAACTGGCGGCTATCTGCTGACCGGCTGTTTTGCCAGTGGTTATGCGGCTGCACATGGCATTACTAAGTGGTTGAGCGCACAAGAGTAAATTAAGTCTGCAGACAACCCGTTTTTTTTCGTTATGCTTAGCGTTAGCAATAATAAAATAACGGCGGGAAATCAGGACGATGGCGAGTCAAACAACCCGTGGAACCGATGCCTGGATCGAGCGCATCAGTGTGCAGGAAATGCCGGCGCTGTGTGCCACAGTGCGGATGCTGGAAAAAATGGCGCAAGATGACAATATGTCGCTCGCCGATCTGGGCAAATCGATCCTGCATGATAATGGCTTGACCACCCGCATTTTGCGCGTCGCCAACAGCGTCACCTACAGCCGCGGCAGTAATCAGGTGACCACCATCAGCCGGGCGGTGGTACTACTGGGTTTTAATGCGCTCAAACAGATCTGCATTACCGCCAAACTGGTCGATAGCCTGCTGAAAAGCCACGACATCTCGCAGCCCGTCTATGAACGCTTATTACGTCTGATCGCACAATCTTTTCATGCCGCCATGCTAGCCCGCATGATCCTCGCCGATTACGACGAAGCTACCCGTGAAGAAGCCTATATCGCCGCCCTGCTACATAATCTGGGTGAGAGCGCATTCTGGAGTATGGGCGGCCCGATCACCGAACAGCTGGATCAAAAACTGCGACAAACGCAGGGCGATAGCAACGAAATCATCCGCGAAATGCTCGGCACCAGCTTTATGAAGATCAGTGCCGGGTTAGCCAGCTCGTGGAATATGGGCAGCATGTTACAACTGTCGCTCAAAGATCCGGAACGCCGTACCCCAGAATTACAAGCCATTGCCGAAGCCAATACGTTTAGTGCGTTATTACTCAATCCGAAAACCACACCGGTACAAATTGAGCAAGAATTAACTGTGCTCAGCAAGCTGATGAAACTGGATGTCAAAGAGGTAAAAGAGCGGGCCAAAAACTGTGCCGAAGAGACCATCAAACTGGCTTATACCTATGGCGCGTTGATGTTGTCGCCTTATCTCGATGCTAGCCTGATACCGTTATTAGCTACGGAAAAAGCCGCTATATCGGTGAATGGGCCGGATGATGCAATCCAGTTGAAAACACTGCGGGAACTCACCGCACTGGCGCATGAAAAAGCCGACATTAACCTGATCATGCAAAAATCATTACAAGGGATCTACACCGGTGTCGGCATGGATCGGGTGTTGGTATTGCTGTTAAATCGGGAGAAAACGCAATTACAACCACGCTTTGCCTTGTCATTAGACGAAGGGCAGCTGAAAGAAGTGTTTGTCGTGGATCTGACCGGCGTGCGTTCGATCTTCAACCATTGTTTGCAATCACAAGAAACTTTGTGGGTCAAAAGCCATACCGATCCGCACTGGAATCATCTGCTTTCTGCAGCGACCAAAGCGATCAGTTGTGCCCGTGGTTTTTTCCTCTCGCCGATCGTGATTGATAAACAAAGTATCGGCTTATTTTATGCTGATCGCGCCGCCAGTGGCCGGACGCTGGAAAACGAAGATTTCTTTAATTTCATTCATTTCGTGCAGCAAACCAATTTGTGCCTGACCAATATCATGCGCGGAAAATAAAAAGCCCGGGATTGCTCCCGGGTGAAAACGCATTCGGGTGTTACCACCCAAGATTGCAAAGGACTCTGTATCCCCTTCGTACTTGAAGTTGCAGCATCGTTGACAAAGCTCACTCACCCCAATCGCATAGCATCTCTATGCTCATGGGGATTCTCTCACTTGTCGCCTTGCTGCAACTCCAATTACTTTGGGTATATAAAATTAAGCCGGCAATTTACGCTGGCATAGTTGCGTGCGAATGACAGTTTTTCGGGCAGACACGAGAGCAGGCGCCACAACCAATACAGTCGTCTGCGTTAGCGACTGTCATCACCATCATGGCATCATCTTCTTCATCATCCAGATCGTCATCCAGCACATCGGCTCGGTCGACCAGATTAAACACATCTCGAGAACACACTTTGTAGCAGCGACCACAACCAATACAGGTGTGGGCATCAACGCCAGTAACAAACTCGGGCGTCCAAGCCGCGCCGCCACGAGTCAGACCGGTAATAAATCCACTCATTTTCCTCTCCTCTGAGCTAAGTTTTTGTTTTGCTATCGATAATTACTCGTCCCAACCCGCTTCTTCCAAGGCATCAACCAGATCGTCTGCCGACGTGGCGCGTGCGGTTTTCTGTGGAATGCGTTGTGGCCATTGCGCTTGTAACTGATGCAGCAGATCGGTGATCGGCGTGCCGGATTCCACACGGATCGCGCGAATGCCGTGTGTCATGAGCTGACGAAACACCGCCTCGCCAACCGCGTTGCAATACACCGCAAAACACCCTTCAATCACATCAATCCGACTGGTTACTTTGGCGGGTACATGCCCTTCCACCACCTGAAACTCAGCCGCTTGGATCAGCTCATAACCATCGGGTTCCACCCCATACACCAGCAGGCTTTCACACGAACCAAAATGCTGGTTCACCGTCTTCATATCCGAACTGGCGAACGCCACTTTGAGATGTGGTACGTGAACTTCGCTGACGCGTAAATGTCGCTGCAAATGATTCATGCTAAGACCTCCTCAGCCATTGGTTTTTGCGCAAACGGCTGTTTCAACGGTGAGTGATAAACCGGACGGCCATGACAGGCCTGTTGTTGGTAGTTGGCAATTTCGAACAGGTTATCGCGGATGCCGGCATAACCCTGACGCACACGGCGGAATTCACCAAAACGATCAAAGATCGGAAAACCAATGCGCATCAGTGGCAAACCCAGTTGTTCTGACATCACCGCACCATGCGAATTGGCCAGCAATACGTCGCAGCCTTTTTCGGCGAGTTGATCTTGCAGATCTTCCAGATCGCCAAGCAGCACGGTGTCGACCGGCAGTGCCGCCAGACACGGCTGATTGACTGGAGCCACCACCGAGACTGGCTGCATACCGACACTTTCGGCAAACGCCAGCCAAGCCACCAGCAGGTCAGCTTCCGCGCCAATGGCAATGCGGGTGTCGTTGACCCAAGTGTGGGTGTCGATCATGGTGTCAGTGACCTGACCACGCTGGCGATCGATCCACTCTGGCACTTGGCGATCGGAGAGTTGCTGCAGGGTCTGGATGAAACGATCCATCTCAGCTAGTGTCATCAGGTGGGGAAAATAGACACTTTCCACCCCGCTGCGGGAATTTAAGATCTGCCCCGCGCGTTGCATCGAGGGGCCAACCACTAACGTCAGGCTGCTTTGCCCTAACTGACGCAGCATGTTGACGTCGGTGCCGCCCTGACTGACCGCCAGATAATCGGGTTTGGCCAGATGACCATCCATTGAGCGGGAAATATCCGGCACTAAGATCGGCTGTAAACCAAAGGCTTCGACATATTGGCGGATCAGCTCAATATCACCCGGTGTCAGCATGTGACTGAGTAGTAAGTTGATGCGTTTTTTACGAATGCTGCGCAGCTTTTGCTCGGGCACCAGTTGCGAAATCATGCTCTCTATTAAAGCGCTGTAGCCATTTTCCAGCGAGCCGTAAAAATCGGGCGTGCTGACGGTGACGATTTCGTTGCGCTCAAATTTCGGATATTGCAGACGGAACGCTTTCAGGGCACGGTTCATGTCCGAACCCTGCGCTTCCGATAAACCGGAACTCATCAGCACCACCAGCCGTGGGTTACTTTTTTCGCACAGATGCGCCAGCGCCTGAATGATGTTGTCGTCAGAGCCCATCACCGTGGTGATCGGGTCCATCGCTGTCGATTGCAGCGGGATCGGTTCGTTAAAATGCTGGATAAAGAAAATCTTCGCGAACGCACTGCAACCCTGCGCACCATGGATCAGCGGAATGCAGCGTTCGATACCAAGGCTGGCCAGAATTGCACCCAGCGGTTGCCCGCTTTTGATGGGTTGGGTCGCCAGTGGTTTGCGGGTTTTAATGACTTGAGCCATAGGGGGTGCCTCCTGCGTTATTGCCACGGTGCGCGTTGTTTAACCTGTGCCCAAATTGGGCTTTCCAACGAGCGGCAGATCTGACTCGCCAGCTCAACCATGCCTTCATAACCGGCATACGCATGTTCACGTTCCTGATTGATATCCAGAAACGGCAATCGCGCTTTATAGGCAGTAAACATATTGCGACCGCCGGCGATCATCAGATCGGCGCGGTATTGATAAGCCACATCCAGCAGATTGCGGGCGTTACCGTCTTCCAACATGATGGCGTTGTCACCCATCAGCTCTTTGATGCGGGCTTTGTCTTCTTCGGTCGATTTACGCGTGCCGGTTGCCACGACTTCCATGCCGAGATC
>CAIZDF010000181.1 GCA_903931645.1 uncultured Tolumonas sp. | reverse complement strand
GGTGCGGATCACCGATACCAAGGGGCCACGCCGCTTGTCTCCGTTCACCATTCCTTCTTTTCTGGTCAACATGGCGGCTGGACATGTGTCGATCAATCATGGTTTTAAAGGCCCGCTGGGTGCGCCCGTCACTGCGTGTGCTGCTGGCGTGCAGGCGATTGGCGATGCGGCACGTATGATCCGCGCTGGCGAAGCCGATATTGCCGTGTGTGGTGGTGCAGAAGCCTGTATCGATCGCGTCAGTCTGGCTGGTTTTGCCGCAGCCCGTGCGTTGTCGTCGGCATATACCGACAACCCAGAACAGGCATCCCGCCCATTTGATAGTGGTCGTGATGGTTTTGTGATGGGCGAAGGCGCCGGTATTCTGGTCATTGAAGAGCTGGAACATGCACTGGCTCGTGGTGCCACACCGATTGTGGAACTGGTTGGTTATGGCACCACCGCGGATGCCTATCACATGACTGCGGGTCCAGAAGATGGTGACGGCGCAAAACGCGCCATGCAGGCTGCTATTCGTCAGGCGGGTATCCATGCCAGCGAGATCCGACATTTGAATGCCCATGCCACCTCAACGCCAGTGGGCGATAAAGGCGAACTGGCTGCAATTAAAGCGGTATTTGGCACTGAAAATCGCATTGCAGTGACTTCAACCAAGTCGGCAACCGGTCATCTGTTGGGGGCCGCTGGAGGCATTGAGGCTATCTTTACTGCCTTGGCACTACGTGACCAAATCGCACCCGCAACCCGCAATTTCGAGCAACCCGATCCATTTGCCGAAGGCGTTGATGTCGTGCATGGCGCTGCGCGCCCGATGCCAATCGAATACGCGATTTCCAACGGTTTTGGTTTTGGTGGCGTGAATGCCAGCGTTTTGTTTAAGCGTTGGTTAAGAAACTGATATTATTATAGCAAATCACTGTCAAATATCGTGGGCCATACTGTTGGCTCACACAAGGACAAAACAATGAAGATTGCGGTTGCCGGTACCGGTTATGTCGGGTTATCCAATGCCATTTTGATGGCGCAACACCACGAAGTAGTGGCGCTGGATGTTGTAGTGGAAAAGGTTCGTCAATTAAATGATCGCATTTCACCGATCGCCGATCATGAAATTGAAGATTACCTGAAAAATAAGAAACTGAATTTACGTGCTACGCTGGATAAACATGATGCTTATCAGGGTGCACAATTCGTAATTATTGCTACACCGACTGATTATGATCCGGAAACCAACTATTTTAATACTACCTCTGTTGAGGCCGTGATTGCCGATGTGCTGGCGATTAATCCGCAAGCTGTAATGGTCATTAAATCGACGGTGCCAGTTGGATTTACCCAGCGTGTCAGAGCTAAATTCGGTTGTGATAACATCCTGTTCTCGCCTGAATTTTTGCGTGAGGGCCGTGCGCTTTACGATAACCTGTATCCATCCCGAATTGTGGTGGGTGAGCGTTCTGAACGCGCCAAGCAATTTGCTGGATTGCTGCTGGAAGGGGCGATTAAGCAGGATATTCCCGTTCTATTTACCGACGCCACCGAAGCTGAGGCGATCAAACTTTTTGCTAATACTTATCTGGCAATGCGTGTCGCGTATTTTAATGAGCTGGATACGTATGCACAGAGTTTAGGTTTGGATAGCAAACAAATCATCGAAGGGGTTGGTTTAGATCCGCGTATCGGTTCACATTACAACAACCCCTCTTTTGGTTATGGTGGCTACTGTTTACCGAAAGATACCAAACAATTATTGGCTAACTATAATCAGGTTCCCAACACGCTGATCCGGGCCATTGTTGATTCCAATACCACGCGGAAAGACTTTATTGCCGATTCGATCATCAAGCGTAAACCCAAGATAGTTGGTGTTTATCGTTTGATCATGAAAGCTGGCTCGGATAATTTCCGTGCCTCGGCAATCCAAGGTGTGATGAAACGTATTAAAGCGAAAGGGATTGAAGTGGTGGTGTTTGAACCGGTGCTGAAAGACAATGAGTTCTTTAAGTCGCGTGTTATTCGTGATTTGAATGAATTTAAGAGTATGTCTGATGTCATCATCTCGAATCGAATGTTGCCGGAATTAAGCGATGTCGCTGATAAGGTTTTTACCCGTGATTTATTTGGTAAAGATTAAACCAAGCGCTTAAATGAAAAAGAGCAGCGTAAAGCTGCTCTTTTTATTGGGTGTAGTATTGTTGAATTCTGTAGTGATAAAATCTGCGTGTTAGCTATCTAAGAACAAACTTCTACACTCAGCTTCGCCTCAGTTAAAGCAAAAATATCTGCCGCTAGCATCGGTCGGTAATAATAAAACCCTTGGATCTCTTCCACTCCCAGCGCTTTGATTTTCAACATTTGCTCATGCGTTTCCACGCCTTCCGCTACCATGGCCAGTTTCAAATCTCTGGCCATATTCACAATAGCGCGCACCAGCACTTCGCCTTGCTGACCATCCATCAGACGCAATACAAAACTGCGATCCAGTTTCACGATATCTAACGGATATTGGCAAAGTGTATTCAATGCCGAATAACCGGTACCAAAATCATCCAGAGCCAAACCCACACCCAGTTGTTTGATCTGCTCCATTCGTTTAACTGATTCGTTCGGACGTTCAATCAGCATGCTTTCGGTGATTTCAATGACCAGATGTTGGGGGGCCAACATGCTTTCTTGTAATGTAGTGCGTAGATTTTCCAATAATGTCGAGCTGGAGAAATGATGCGCAGAAAAATTAACATGCACCGATAATTGCGGTTGTTGTTGCTCGGCGCGTATTTCATTAAAGCGCTGAATAAACTGGCAAGATTGTGTCAGTACCTGCTCGCCGAGTTCCACAATCAGGTTGCTTTCTTCCGCCATCGGGATAAACCGAGCTGGGGAAATAGCGCCTAACTCGGCATGTTGCCAACGCGCCAAGGCTTCAAAACCCACAATTTCGCCAGTAATGCACGAGACAATAGGCTGGAATACCGGTTTTATTTGCTGATTCCGGATTGCAGAGGGCAGGTCACGCTGAATCGCGAGTGTTTCAATGGCTTCCATGTACATGCGATGGCTGAAAACCTGAATAACCTGAACTCGGGATAAGAAAATTAAGGCAATAACGGAACTAAATGCCTGTTCCACGATCTGATCTTTCGACCAAGATTGAACAGACTATAGAAGGAACAGGCATGAACAAATTATT
>CAIZDF010000180.1 GCA_903931645.1 uncultured Tolumonas sp. | reverse complement strand
TGCAGTGGTATCTCGTAATGAAGTCGCATCGCCAGTAGTAACGGTAAAAACAGAAACTACTAGAACACCTGTCGCAGCATCCCAAACAGCTGTATTACAAGCACAGCCGCCCACAGCCAAAATAGACAAAGCAGTGGCAGGGCGAGTCATTCAACTGAGCGATCTGATTTCAAAAGAGGAATTAGCCGCGCCAGATTCATCACCTGCTGCGGATGAGCCGGATGATTCACCAGATACCAGTAAAGCGGTTTTACCGAATAGTGGCGGTCCGTTTATCGTGGCAATTGATGCCGGGCACGGTGGTAAAGACCCAGGGGCCATTGGCCCTGGACACACCTATGAAAAAACGGTGACGTTGGGAATTGCCCGCAAATTGGAAAGTCTCATCAACAACCAGCCTGGTATGCATGCGATCATGACGCGTTCGCGTGATAACTTTGTGGAATTAGATGAACGCTCTGCAATTGCCCGTCGCAAAAATGCCCGCTTGTTGATCTCTATTCACGCCGATAGTGGCCCAAGTAATACAGTCAGAGGCGCATCGGTTTGGATCTTATCGGCAAAACGTGTTGATAAAGAGATGGATAAGTTGCTGGATCAGCAAAGCAAACATACCGAGTTACTTGGTGGGGCTGGTAAAGTGATTGCTGAAACAGAGCCTAATCCGTATCTGGCACAAACCATTCTGGATCTTTCCTGGGATAACTCTCGCAGTGAAGGTTATGACATTGGTCGTCGTGTCCTGCGCCGGATTGGTGATGTCGCCAGTTTGCATAAAAAGCGTCCTGAACATGCAAGCTTGGCGGTATTGAAAGCACCAGATATTCCATCACTACTGATTGAAACTGGTTTTATTTCTAATTCTCAAGAAGAACGTTTACTGGCTTCTGCGGATTATCAATCAAAATTGGCAAATGCTATTTTTAGCGGTGTACGCGATTATTACGGCCGAAATCTGCCAAGTGGCGGCGGTATGCTGGTGCATTCATCCAGCAAAAAAAGTGGTGCATCAGCACATACTAACGATACCGATTCCCACAAACATGTCGTGAAAGATGGCGAAAGTTTATCTGGGCTTGCCGAACAATATCGTGTCAGCAAAAAAGCCCTGCGTAATCGGAATAAACTTAAATCCGATAATTTGCTGATCGGGCAAGTTATCATTATTCCGACTATTTGATATGCCGATTCAAATACTGCCACCTATTCTGGCGAACCAAATTGCTGCTGGTGAGGTGGTGGAGCGCCCCGCATCCGTTATCAAAGAACTGGTTGAAAATAGTCTGGATGCGGGCGCCAACCGAATTGATGTTGAGTTGGAAAAAGGTGGCATCCAGCTTATTCGTATTCGTGATAACGGCAGTGGCATTCCAGGCGCTGAACTGGCGTTAGCTCTGGCTCGGCATGCGACTTCAAAAGTAGCAACACTCGATGATCTTGAACATATCGCCAGCCTTGGGTTTCGTGGGGAAGCATTAGCTTCGATTAGCTCGGTTTCCCGTTTAACGCTGACATCCCGTACTGCAGAACAAAGCGAAGCCTGGCAAGCTTATGCGGAAGGCCGAGAAATGGATGTCACCATTAAACCGGCGGCACACCCTATTGGTACTACCGTTGAAGTCCTCGATTTGTTTTTCAACACACCCGCACGTCGGCGTTTCTTGCGTAGCGAAAAAACAGAGTTTGGACATATTGATGAATTGCTACGTCGTTTAGCGCTGAGTCGTTTTGATGTCGCGATTAACTTAAAGCACAACGGTAAATTACTGCGGCAATATCGCCCGGCACAAACCGAGTTATTACAAGAGCAACGCGTCGCACAAGCTTGCGGTAATGAGTTTATGCAAGCCGCTTTGCGTGTTGACAGTGAACATCTTGGCTTACGTCTGTATGGGTGGTTAGCGCCACAACCACTCACGAATATTGGTGAAGTGCAGTACTGCTATGTGAATGGCCGCATGATGCGCGATAAGCTGCTGAATCATGCTATTCGACAGGCTTATACTGAATACAGTGGTGCATCATTTCAGCCTTCTTATGTGCTCTATTTGCAGTTAGATCCGCGTCAGGTGGATGTGAATGTACATCCATCAAAGCATGAAGTTCGTTTTCATGAAGCCCGGCAAGTACATGACTTTATTGTGCAGGTGATTGGTCAAGCATTACAGACGGCTTATAGTGCTGAAGCTACGGAGCATGTTTTTTCCGGTATAGAAGAAGCAGCACCCGACTATCCGGTAACGCCTTTAAAACCCAGTGCAATCAGCCAGCATCAATATACCGCGCCGACTGGTGGTTATACCTCGCCATCTGGTTCACAGTTGCGTTCGTACAGTGCGTTGTTGCATGCTGAATTGCCTGCTGTTTCTGCACATTCAAATATCGAATATGAAGCTAGTCATACAACTGATTGGTCGGTATTACGCGTATTCCGCGAGCGTTATTTATTATCAGCGCAAGGTGAAACCTTAGTATTGGCTGATTTGCGAGCAATCCAGCATCAACAATGGTTAACTCAGTTTAGTGGCTTATTGAATGAAGGTTTAACTTCGCAGCCTTTACTGATCCCGCAACGGTTACAGACAACGCAATCTGCTGATTGGCTGAACGAATATGCTGCGTGGTTGCAAAAACTTGGCCTGCGTCTGACTTCACCGAAGAGTCAGCAACTGATTATTCAGGCGGTGCCAGCAATACTGAGACAATCGGATCTGGTTTCTACGGTGCCGGCGTTATTGCAATTATTAGATGGTTATCCAACTATGGTTTCGCAAGCAGACTGGCATTCGTTTATTTCCAGCTGGCTAACATTACCGGGCCTTATTCCACTACATTATTCAACGGCGTCAGCACAGTCATTGTGGCAGTGGGTGCAAAACCATATCGCGGACTGGCAAATGAATACTCATCTTGTGCAGCACGTTGATATTACAAATATTCTAGAGGTTTTTTCTCGTGACTGATCCACAACACCCAACAGTGGTATTTTTGATGGGGCCAACCGCATCGGGTAAAACCGCACTGGCGATTGAATTAGCAAAGCGTTTGCCATGTGACATCATCAGTGTTGATTCGGCATTAGTCTATCGAGGTATGGATATTGGCACGGCTAAACCCACCGCAGCTGAGCAGGCACAGGCTCCGCATCGTTTATTAGATCTTATTGATCCGGCAGAGGCTTATTCAGCTGCTGATTTTCGTCGTGACGCATTACGCGAAATAGAGTCGATCGTAGCACAAGGGCGTATTCCATTATTGGTTGGTGGAACTATGCTCTATTACAAAGCGTTGCTGGAAGGGCTGTCACCATTGCCTGCGGCAGATCCGCTTATTCGCCAAGTAATTGAAACCGAAGCAGAACAAATCGGCTGGGATGCTTTACATGCACAGTTGCAGCAAATTGATCCTGTCTCGGCGGCACGTATTCATCCGAATGATCCGCAGCGACTATCCCGAGCGCTTGAGGTGTATCGCATCAGTGGCAAAACGTTAACCGAATTAACGCAGACCAAAGGCGAGCAACTGCCTTACCGCACACTACAATTTGCTATTGCCCCGACTGACCGTGAATTGTTACGGCAACGCATCGCTGAGCGATATAAATTGATGTTGTCGCAAGGTTTTGAGCAAGAGGTTCGAGCGCTTTATCAGCGTAGTGATCTGAATGCAGATTTACCTTCTATTCGTTGTGTCGGATACCGACAGATGTGGGAATATCTGGAAGGGAAGATGAGTTACGATGAAATGGTCTACCGCGGTATTGTTGCCACCTGCCAGTTGGCCAAGCGACAGATGACCTGGTTAAGAGGGTGGGAAAACGTGACGTGGCTTGAAACTGGCGCAGTCAATAACGCAGATATTGTTTGTCAGGGCATCACAAGCGCATGACGTTCTCTATAATATCTGCTACTTTAATATTTAACGCCTTGCTCAATTAAAACAAAACTATAAGGACAATAACATGGCTAAGGGGCAATCCTTACAAGACCCATTTTTGAACGCATTACGTCGTGAACGCGTTCCCGTGTCTATCTATCTGGTGAATGGCATTAAACTGCAGGGACAAGTGGAATCGTTCGATCAGTTTGTGATCCTTTTGAAAAATACTGTCAGCCAGATGGTTTATAAGCACGCTATCTCTACCGTGGTTCCTGCTCGTCCGGTAGCACATCATACGCCAACTGCTGGTGAAGGCGATTCTCAGTCTGAAGAGTAGTAACCTGCATTTTCCCTGCTATTCCGGCAGGGAGATCGTTGTTAGTTACTGAGGAGTTATCACTTGTTTGAACGCTATCAAGGCGGAGAACAGGCTATTCTGGTGCACGTCGATTTTAAGGATGAAGCTGCCAGAGAAGATTTGCGTGAGTTGGAAATGTTGGCTACCTCTGCAGGGGCAACCATTTTAGGCACTGTTACTACCCGTCGCGACTCCCCACAAGCCAAGTTTTTTATCGGTACCGGTAAAGCAGATGAAATAGCGCAAGAAGTTCGTCGTTTAGAGGCGGATCTGGTTATCTTCAATCATGCTTTAACACCTGCGCAGGAACGAAACCTCGAGCGTATTCTAGAATGCCGCGTACTGGATCGTACTACACTCATCCTCGATATATTTGCTCAACGGGCGCGTACCCATGAAGGTAAACTTCAGGTCGAATTGGCTCAGTTACGTCATATATCCAGTCGCTTAGTTCGTGGCTGGACACACCTTGAACGCCAAAAAGGCGGGATTGGCATGCGTGGCC
>CAIZDF010000179.1 GCA_903931645.1 uncultured Tolumonas sp. | reverse complement strand
ACCGGTAAAGCAGATGAAATAGCACAAGAAGTTCGCCGTTTAGAGGCGGATCTGGTTATCTTTAATCATGCTTTGACACCTGCGCAAGAACGAAACCTCGAGCGTATTCTCGAATGCCGCGTACTGGATCGCACGACACTCATCCTCGATATATTTGCTCAACGGGCACGTACCCATGAAGGTAAACTTCAGGTCGAATTGGCTCAGTTACGTCATATATCCAGTCGCTTAGTTCGTGGCTGGACCCACCTTGAACGCCAAAAAGGCGGGATCGGTATGCGAGGCCCCGGTGAAACACAGTTGGAAACTGACCGTCGCCTGATCAGAGAAAAAATTTCCAATATTCTTGGTCGCCTAGATAAAGTTGAAAAACAACGTGAACAGGGGCGTCGAGCTCGTGTTCGTAATGCTATTCCTGTCGTGTCATTGGTTGGTTATACCAATGCGGGTAAATCGACCCTGTTTAACCGCATGACACAGTCGAAGGTGTATGCAGCCGATCAGTTGTTCGCCACCCTTGATCCCACATTACGCCGAATTGAATTAGCCAAGTTGGGGCCGGTAGTATTAGCGGATACGGTTGGTTTTATCCGACATTTACCACACGATTTAGTGGCTGCATTTAAAGCCACGCTGCAAGAAACCCGCGAAGCTGATTTGCAGCTGCATGTGATCGATTGTGCTGATGAACGAGTACAAGATAACATCGCTCAGGTAGATGAAGTGCTTCATGAAATTGAAGCGGATGAAGTGCCGCAGCTACTGGTTTATAACAAAGTTGATTGTCTTCCCGAAGGAATGCCTCGGATTGAGCGAGATGACACGGGTAAGCCAGTTGCGGTATGGTTATCCGCGCTGACCGGTGAAGGCACCGATTTACTCTTATCTGTCTTGGATGAACTACTAAGTGTTACGGTTGCCGAGTTTCAGCTTAAATTGCCAATATCTGCGGCACGTTTACGCAGCCGGTTATATGAACTGAAAGCGATACAGCGGGAAAATTATAGTGAAGATGGCGATTGTTTAATTCAAATCCGTCTTTCCGAAGTGGAATGGCTACGTCTTGTTAAACAAGAAGGCGAGAACATTCTTAACTTCATCGTTCAGGATTAATGTGCCAGTGCGTTGGCAGTTACAACACAATATGAGAATCAACGGAGACTCGAATGGCCTGGAATGAGCCTGGAAACAATAATGACAAAGATCGAGACCCCTGGAAAACGACAGGAAAAAGTCAGATCCCACCTGATTTGGAAAAATTACTGAAAAATGTCTGGGGTAAATTATCGGGCTCCTTTGGTGGTCAAAGCCCAGCCAGTTCAGGTAGCAGTACCGGTCTCGTCATTTTTGCTTTATTAGCTGTCGTCATCTGGATCGGTAGTGGTTTTTATACCATCGAAGAAGCTGAACGTGGTGTGGTGTTACGTTTTGGGAAATACCATGAAACCGTCGACCCTGGTTTACGTTGGAAATGGACTTTTATTGATAAAGTGATCCCGGTTGATGTGGAGTCCGTGAAATCAATGCCTTCCTCAGGTTTTATGCTGACCGAAGATGAAAACGTGGTTCGGGTTGAAATGGATGTTCAATACCGCGTGGTAGATCCGCGGGCTTATTTGTTCAGCGTGACGAATGCGGATAATAGTCTGCGTGAGGCGACCGACAGTGCGCTACGTTATGTCGTTGGTCACACCAGTATGGACGAGTTGTTAACGCGGGGCCGTGAAAAGGTACGTCAAGGTACTTGGCAAACGCTGGAGGAAATCATTAATCCTTATCATATGGGGATTGCTATCGCTGACGTAAACTTCTTACCTGCTCGTCCGCCGGAAGAAGTGAAAGATGCTTTTGATGATGCAATTTCGGCACAAGAAGATGAACAGCGTTTTATCCGTGAAGCGGAAGCTTATGCGCGTGAAACAGAGCCTAAAGCGCGTGGTCAGGTCAAACGATTGGAAGAAGAGTCATTAGGCTATAAAGAGCAAGTGGTATTAAAAGCGAGCGGTGAAGTTGCCCGTTTTAATGAATTGTTACCGCAATATATTGCCGCGCCTCAACTGACACGTGAACGTTTGTATCTGGATACGATGGAAGAGTTGTATCAGAACACCAATAAAGTGTTGATTGATGTTCCTAAAGGGAACAATAACGTCATTTATCTTCCTTTAGATAAAATGAGTACCAATCAGAGCAACAACAAAAAAGATAATGTACCGCCGCCTCTGCCTGCCACAACTGATTCAACGGTGAATAATCCACCGTCAACAGGGCCAACAGAGAGTGATGCAGGTGCTGATAGCGTGGATAGTGCACCGATACGCGACAGCAGCCGTACGAGCGGGAGATACTAATGAAAAATTATATTCTTATTGGGCTGGCTGCGGCAGGGTTGTTGATTTCATCTTCTATCTTTGTCATTGATGAAAGCCAACGTGGCATTGTTGTTCAGTTTGGTAAAGTGATTCGCGAAGGTGACAGCGATATTCCGAAGGTTTATGAGCCGGGGCTGCATTGGAAATGGCCGTTTATTGATGATGTTCGCAAATTAGATGCTCGCATTCAGACTTTAGATGGTCAGGCTGATCGTTTTGTCACCTCTGAGAAAAAAGACTTAATTATTGATTCTTACGTGAAATGGCGTATTGAGGATTTTGCTAAGTTTTATCTGGCTACCGGTGGTGGTAGCCGAGCTCAGGCTGAGTCGTTGTTGAAACGGAAAATCAATAATGGTCTGCGCTCTGAAATCGGTAGCCGTACCATTAAAGACATCGTTTCCGGTGAACGTACAGAAGTGATGGAAGACGCTTTACGTCAGATGGCGCGCTCTTCTGAGCTGGGTATTAAGGTTGTTGATGTTCGAATAAAACAAATCAATTTACCTCTAGAAGTATCTAACTCGATTTATCAGCGTATGCGTGCAGAACGTAACTCAGTAGCACGAGAACATCGTTCTCAAGGCCGTGAAAAAGCGGAAATGTTACGGGCAAATATCGATCGTCGTGTCACGGTTATGATTGCAGAAGCTCAGCGTAAATCTCGTCAAGTGAAAGGTGAGGGGGATGCTGCCGCTGCTCGTATTTATGCCGAAACTTATAAGCAAAACCCAGAGCTGTTTTCCTTCTTACGTAGCCTGGACGCGTATAAAAACAGCTTCAAGAGCGGTAAAGATTATATGGTGCTGAGTACAGATAATGAGTTCTTTAAATATCTGAAAAGCCCGCAGCAGCCGGCGACAAAATAACCCGCTATACAGAGGGTTAGACAAGAAGAGGGCATCAGCCCTCTTCTTGTATGGAAATTTCTTACCTAAACAGGCCACAAGGGCATTTCTGCGCTGCTCAAATTTTGTTAGAATCCTTTTTTAACCACTCTTCAGACAGAAAAAAATGGGTCAAAGCGTCGTTATCTTGGGCACCCAATGGGGTGACGAAGGAAAGGGTAAAATTGTCGATCTGTTGACTGACAAAGCCCAATTCGTAGTGCGTTATCAGGGAGGACACAACGCCGGTCATACCCTGGTTATCGATGGTAAAAAAACTGTTCTGCATCTGATTCCGTCTGGTATTTTGCGCGACAACTGCAAATGTATCATCGGTAATGGTGTTGTTCTTGCTCCAGATGCTCTGTTAAAAGAGATGAACGAGCTTGAAGCTAGCGGTTATCCTGTTCGTGAACGCCTTTATTTAAGTGAAGCCTGTCCACTCATCCTGCCTTATCACGTTGCGTTAGACAAAGCGCGTGAATTGGCGCGTGGCAATAAAGCGATTGGTACTACTGGACGTGGTATTGGTCCTGCCTACGAAGATAAAGTGGCTCGCCGTGGTCTGCGTGTTGGCGATCTGTTCAACATGGACACATTTGCTGAAAAACTGAAAGAAGTGATGACATATCACAACTTTCAGCTGACGCAATTCTATGGTGTTGAAGCTGTATCTTATGATGATGTTCTGGCAGCAGTAAAAGAATATGCATCATTGCTGATCTCTATGGTCGTTGATGTGACTGAAATGCTGGATCAGGCGCGTAAACGTGGCGACAAGATCATGTTCGAAGGCGCGCAAGGTACGCTGCTGGACATCGATCATGGTACCTACCCATACGTGACTTCATCCAACACTACAGCAGGTGGTGTTGCAACTGGTTCTGGTTTCGGTCCACGTTTCGTTGATTATGTTCTGGGTATTGCTAAAGCTTACACGACACGTGTTGGCGGTGGTCCATTCCCGACAGAACTGTTTGACGATATCGGTGAACGCTTGTGCGCTAAAGGCCATGAATACGGTGCGACTACTGGTCGTAAACGTCGTTGTGGCTGGTTTGATGCTGTTGCGATGAAACGTGCTATTCAAGTCAATTCTATTTCCGGTTTCTGCCTGACAAAACTGGATGTATTAGATGGTTTGAATGAAGTTAAAATTTGCATCGGTTACAAAGGCGCAGATGGTACGGTACGCGATGTTCCACCAATGGCAGCAGATGATTATGAACTGGTAACACCGGTTTATGAAACTATGCCTGGCTGGACCGAAAACACTTTCGGTGCGAAGAGCATTGCAGAATTGCCGCAAGCTGCTATCAACTACATCAAACGCATTGAAGCGATCACAGGTACTCCGGTTGATATTATCTCTACCGGCCCAGATCGTGATGAAACAATGATTTTGCGTCATCCGTTTGCTGATTAATTCAGTCGATGTAGAAAACAAAAACGCCAGACAATGTCTGGCGTTTTTTATTGGATTTTAGGTTGTTTCTTGGTTCTTAAGCTTCGCGATGAACCGCTAAGTTAGCTAACACTTGTAACGCTGTTTTATAAGGTGAGTCAGCTAAAACAGCCAGGGCATTAATTGCTTTTTGTGCTTCTTCTTCCGCACGGCTGACTGTGTATTCAAGCGCTTTAGTTTGCGTCAGAATATCCAGAATTTCATCCAGATGCTCCATTCCGTCACGCTCTGTAATTGCTTGTGCTATACGTTTACTTTGTTCTGGTGTTCCTTGCGCCATTGCATGGATCAGCGGCAATGTTGGTTTACCTTCCGCAAGATCATCGCCCACATTTTTGCCCATGGTCTGGCTACTGGACGAGTAGTCCATCACATCATCGATTAACTGAAATGCAGTGCCCAGATATTTACCGTAATCACGTAAAGCCAGCTCTATATGTGAAGGCTGATTAGCCAGTATGGCAGCGCAATGAGTCGCAGCTTCAAACAGCTTGGCTGTTTTACAGTAAATAACCTGCAGATAATTATCTTCGGTGGTAGATGGGTCATTACAGTTCATTAACTGCATGACTTCACCCTCAGCAATCAAATTGGTTGCATCCGAAAGCAATTGCATCACCTGCATATTGCCAAGCTCAACCATCATCTGAAAGGCGCGGGTATGCAAGAAGTCACCGACCAGTACACTAGCGGCATTACCAAACAGTTGATTGGCCGTATCACGGCCACGGCGTAATGCAGATTCATCCACGACAGCATCATGTAACAGCGTGGCGGTATGAATAAATTCGATGATAGTCGCCAGACGGATGTGTGCATCGCCCTGATAATCAATTGCTCTGGCTGCCAGGACTGCCAATAAAGGACGAACACGTTTACCGCCACCACTGATAATGTAATAGGCGAGCTGATTAACCAAAGCGACATCCGATTGCAATCGTTGGTAAATCAGTTGATTTACCGCTTGCATATCGTCATCGGCGAGAGTGCGGATAACTTGTTGATCCATGGGCGTTCTAAAATGCTCTCGGGCTAGCGTGCAGGCTAAAGATTGTCGTTAATTCTACATGAAACAAATCTCAAGTGCAGTCTTTGGGCGCTATTCATCCGCGGTATGACGCGAAATTACACAAGATAGTGATTTGCTTATTGCGTAATGGGTGCAACTTGCGTAAAATCCGCGGCCATTGTCATTAGGTTTAAGTGCATCGGCGTTTTAAGAAAAACAGAATACGCCGTTATGCCGAATTCGGAGTTTTAAACATGTACGCGGTTATCCTAAGTGGTGGAAAACAGCATCGTGTAGCTGAAGGTCAGGTTTTGCGCCTGGAAAAACTGGAAGCTGCAACTGGTGCGGCCGTTGAATTTGATAAAGTGTTGATGGTTACTAATGGCGACGACGTTAAAGTTGGCGCACCTTATGTAGCTGGCGGCAAAGTTGTTGCTGAAGTTGTTGCGCACGGTCGCTGTGATAAAGTTCACATCGTGAAATTCCGTCGTCGTAAGCATCATCGTAAACAAGCTGGCCATCGTCAGTGGTTCACTGAAGTGAAAATCACTGCTATCAACGCGTAATTCAGGAGAGTTTTTAAATGGCACATAAGAAAGCTGGCGGTTCCTCGCGCAACGGCCGTGACTCTGAAAGCAAACGCCTGGGTGTTAAACGTTTCGGTGGTGAAAGCGTACTGGCAGGTAGCATCATCGTTCGTCAACGTGGCACCAAGTTCCATGCTGGTGTGAACGTAGGTTGTGGTAAAGACCACACTCTGTTCGCAACTGCAACTGGTACTATCAAGTTTGAAATTAAAGGTCCTAACAACCGTAAATATGTCAGCATCGTAGCTGAATAATTTTTGCGTTGTAAGACACAAGCCCTGCCGTAATGGCGGGGCTTTGTTATTTGCGGCATTTAAACACAGCGTAATATCGATTTCTGCGCAAGCCTGACCTCTGTCTGTTCTCTGTGAATATCATTATGGGGTAGGGTTTGTTCTCAAGGGAATGGCTGTAATGTGGCCAACAATGGTTGGTTATTCTCTATAATGTAATTGGAAGCAAACAGGGGAGCCTGACGTCATGAAATTTGTCGATGAAGTCCTGGTCCGGGTTGAAGCCGGTGACGGTGGTAATGGTTGCGTTAGCTTCCGTCGTGAAAAATATGTGCCGAATGGTGGTCCGGATGGTGGTGATGGTGGTGATGGCGGTGATGTTTACCTGCAGGCCGACAATAACCTGAACACGCTGATTGACTATCGTTTTGAGCGTTTCCATATGGCTGAACGTGGCGAGAATGGTCGCGGTGCAAACTGTACTGGTGCTCGGGGTAAGGATCTGGTGTTGACAGTACCTGTGGGTACGCGTGCCACCGATGAAGATACTGGCGAAGTGTTGGGTGATCTGACTAAACATGGTGATCGCATGCTGATTGCCAAAGGCGGATTCCATGGTTTGGGTAATACCCGCTTCAAAAGCTCAGTAAACCGTGCTCCACGTCAGAAAACGATGGGTACGAAAGGCGAACAGCGCAACCTGAAAATGGAACTGCTGTTACTGGCAGATGTGGGTATGTTGGGTTTACCGAATGCAGGTAAATCAACGTTCATCCGCGCTGTCTCTGCTGCACGTCCAAAAGTTGCCGATTACCCATTTACCACATTGGTGCCAAACCTAGGTGTGGTGCGTGTTGGTACCCAGCGTTCTTTCGTGGTCGCTGATATTCCTGGCCTTATTGAAGGTGCTGCCGAAGGTGCTGGTTTAGGTATTCGTTTCCTGAAACATCTGGAACGTTGCCGTGTGTTGTTGCACCTGGTTGATGTTTGCCCGGTTGATGAGTCTGATCCGGCTGAAAATGCCAAGGTCATTATTCATGAGCTGGAAAAATACAGCCCTAAATTGGCATCCAAACCACGCTGGTTGGTATTTAACAAAATGGATCTGATGCTGGAAGAAGAAGCAGAAGAAGTCATTAAGCGTGTCATGGAAGCGCTGGAATGGGAAGGTGAAGTATTCCGTATTTCGGCTATTAACAAAGAAGGTACTGCTCCTATTTGTTATAAAATTGCTGAATATCTGGAGTCATTGCCGAAAGAAGAGTTGGCACAATCTGCTGCACCAGAAGCTGTCGAGTTCATGTGGGACGATTACCACAAAGAACAACTGGCTAAGGTTGCTAAAATTGAAACCGACGATTTCGATGATGACGATTGGGACGAAGATGACGACGATGGCGTTGAAATCATCTATACCCGTGAATAATAATAATCCCTCACATTGTGAGGGATT
>CAIZDF010000178.1 GCA_903931645.1 uncultured Tolumonas sp. | reverse complement strand
GGTCGGCGTGCCACTGCGGGTATCAATAGTGATCTGGTAATCACCATCTTTATACAGACGCCAGTTTATCGCGGGTTCTGAACCACAAGGCTGTAATGAGAGCATTTGATTGAGTTTGGCAGCGGCGGTGGGTTGCCAGCATTGCCCGTCGTGTTGCACCTGTAGCGGGTAATTGCCTTTGTTCAGCGTGGTTGCGCTGTGGAACAGGCCGCTGGGTTGTTCGGTAAAGCTTGGGAACGGAGTCAGCGTCCACTGTGCAAACGCAGCAGGTGATAGTAGTAACAGCAGAGGCAGCGAGAGGCGGGTCATGGGCATTCCTTTGATTAAATAGAATAAGGGTTAAATAAAGGAGTTGGGGGCGAGGATAGTTTGCCTGCCGTGGCTCAATTGGCCTCATCCCTGCCAATTTATTTACAGGAGGAGGGAACAGGAGGAGAACGAAGGGAAAAGAAATAAATAGAAAAGAAAGAAATCGCGTGCCAGATCGGCTTGCCAGGTTTGGCCCATAACTTTGAACCACTTCACAAAGCTGACATTACCTTGTCCATTTCCATACAAAACGTCCGTGTTTGTATCGATCGTTTCTGCGACATAAATCACTATTTTTAAAATAATCATTATATTTCAATGTCTTGCTATGTTTGGCCTGATTGGTATGTGACGTGCATTTATATATACGTCAACGTCATTCAGAGGAGAAACGACATGGCCTTACGTCAATGTGCAATCTACGGGAAAGGTGGTATCGGTAAATCTACTACCACTCAGAACCTGGTTTCTGCATTAGCAGAAATGGGTAAAAAAGTGATGATCATCGGTTGTGACCCGAAAGCGGATTCTACTCGTTTGATCCTGCACGCAAAAGCCCAGAACACCATCATGGAAATGGCAGCAGAAGTTGGTTCTGTTGAAGATCTGGAATTAGAAGACGTATTACAGATCGGTTACGGCGGAGTTCGTTGTGCTGAGTCTGGTGGCCCAGAGCCAGGAGTTGGTTGTGCTGGTCGTGGTGTTATCACTGCTATCAACTTCCTGGAAGAAGAAGGCGCCTACGAAGAAGATTTAGACTTCGTATTCTACGACGTACTGGGTGACGTGGTATGTGGTGGTTTCGCGATGCCAATTCGTGAAAACAAAGCACAAGAAATCTACATCGTTTGCTCTGGCGAAATGATGGCGATGTATGCCGCGAACAACATCTCTAAAGGTATCGTGAAATACGCGAAATCGGGTTCTGTTCGTCTGGCTGGCCTGATCTGTAACTCACGTCAAACTGACCGTGAAGATGAATTGATCATCGCACTGGCTGACAAACTGGGCACTCAGATGATCCACTTTGTACCACGTGACAACATCGTTCAACGTGCAGAAATCCGTCGTATGACGGTAATCGAATACGACCCAACCTGTAAGCAAGCGAACGAATACCGCACGCTGGCGAACAAAGTTGTTAACAACAAACTGTTCGTTGTTCCAACACCAGTAACCATGGATGAGTTGGAAGAGCTGTTGATGGAATTCGGCATCATGGATGTTGAAGACGAAACCATCATCGGTAAGACCGCAGCAGAAGAAGCTGCAGCTACAGCTTAAGGTCTCACCCGGCGGCTGGCAGGGATGCTGCCAGCCCGGATTGTCCGCCCATTCAAGGAATTACTGCTATGACTAACAGAACTCGTGAAGAGAATCTGGCGTTAATTCAGGAAGTGCTCGAAGCCTATCCAGAAAAAGCGCGCAAGGATCGTTCCAAACACTTAACCGTGAACGACCCAACGCTGGAAAAAGCCAGCAAATGTATTACTTCTAACCGTAAGTCTCTGCCGGGCGTTATGACCATCCGTGGTTGTGCTTATGCCGGTTCTAAAGGGGTAGTATTCGGCCCAATCAAAGACATGATCCATTTGTCACATGGTCCTGTTGGTTGTGGTCAGTATTCCCGCGCTGGTCGTCGTAACTATTACACTGGCATGACGGGTGTGAACAGCTTCGGCACCATGAACTTTACGTCTGATTTCCAGGAAAAAGACATCGTATTCGGTGGCGATAAAAAGCTGGCGAAAATTATCGATGAAATGGAAATGCTGTTCCCACTGGCGAAAGGCATCACAGTTCAGTCTGAATGTCCGGTTGGTCTGATCGGTGATGACATCGAATCAGTAGCCCGTCAGGCGAAAGCGAAAACCGGTAAAACGGTTGTTCCTGTGCGTTGTGAAGGTTTCCGCGGCGTGTCTCAGTCTCTTGGTCACCACATTGCGAATGACGTAGTTCGTGACTGGATATTGGGCAATCGTGATGAGCAAGAATTTGCTGGCACACCTTACGACGTGGCAATTATCGGTGACTATAACATCGGTGGTGACGCTTGGTCTTCACGCATCCTGTTAGAAGAAATTGGTCTGCGTGTGGTCGCTCAGTGGTCTGGTGACGGCACCCTGGCTGAAATGGAAAACACACCAAAAGTGAAATTGAACCTGGTGCATTGCTACCGTTCAATGAACTACATCTCTCGCCATATGGAAGAGAAGTACAACATCCCTTGGATGGAATACAACTTCTTTGGCCCGACTAAAATCGCGGAATCACTGCGCAAGATCGCTGCTCAGTTTGACGAAACTATCCAGAAAAAAGCGGAAGAAGTTATCGCCAAATACGAAGCACAAACTGCGGCAGTTATCGCTAAGTACAAACCACGTCTGCAAGGCAAAAAAGTCATGCTGTACGTCGGTGGCTTACGTCCACGTCACGTGATCGGTGCTTATGAAGATCTGGGTATGGAAATCGTCGGTGCCGGTTATGAATTCGCGCATAACGATGACTACGACCGTACGCTGAAAGAGTTACCTGAAGCAACGCTGTTGTTTGACGACGTGACTGGTTATGAATTTGAAGAGTTCGTGAAGGCAGTGAAACCTGACCTGATCGGTTCTGGTATCAAAGAAAAATTCATCTTCCAGAAAATGGGCATCCCATTCCGTCAGATGCACTCTTGGGATTACTCAGGCCCTTACCACGGCTTCGACGGCTTCGCCATCTTCGCCCGTGATATGGATATGACCCTGAACAATCCGTGCTGGTCAAAACAGACTGCGCCATGGAAGAAAAGCGCGTAATGGCCCCGGTATTTGATTCCATTACCCCGTTAGTTCACAGATGAGTGGCGCGGGAAGGAGAATTGTATGAGTCAGAATATAGAGAACATCAAATCCTGTTATCCACTGTTTGAACAGGATGAATATCAGAATCTGTTCGCTGATAAACATGCGAAATATGAAGAAGCGCATGGCGAAGAAAAAGTTCGTGAAGTATTCGAGTGGACTACCACTCAGGAATACAAAGATCTGAACTTCAGCCGTGAAGCATTGACCATTGACCCAGCAAAAGCGTGTCAGCCTTTGGGCGCGGTGCTGTGTTCACTGGGCTTTGAGAAAACACTGCCTTATGTGCATGGTTCGCAAGGTTGTGTGGCTTACTTCCGTACTTACTTCAATCGTCATTTCCGTGAGCCAGTGGCTTGTGTTTCTGACTCGATGACTGAAGATGCGGCAGTATTCGGTGGCCACGCCAACATGAACGACGGTCTGCAGAATGCGTTAGCACTCTACAAACCAGAAATGATCGCGGTTTCTACCACCTGTATGGCGGAAGTTATCGGTGACGACTTACAAGCTTTCACCAACAACGCCAAAAAAGATGGTTTTGTACCGAAAGATTTCCCAGTGCCTTATGCACATACCCCAAGTTTCGTGGGCAGCCACATTACGGGTTGGGACAACATGTTTGAAGGTTTCTGCAATACCTTCACTGCGAAAGATGTTGAATACAAACCAGGTAGCAACGGCAAACTGAACATCGTTACCGGTTTTGAAACTTATCTGGGTAACTACCGCGTTATCAAACGCATGCTGACCGAAATGGGTGTGCCATTCTCTATGCTGTCTGATCCGTCAGAAGTATTAGACACCCCATCTGATGGCCAATACCGCATGTATGCCGGTGGCACCACTCAGGACGAAATGAAAGATGCGCCTAACGCCATCGACACCCTAATGCTGCAACCTTGGCACTTAGTGAAAACTAAGAAAATGGTCAAAGAAACTTGGGGCCAACCAGCCACAGATCTGAGCATCCCGATGGGTCTGGAATGGACAGATGACTTCCTGATGAAAGTCTCTGCTCTGACTGGTAAAGCGATCCCTGCTTCGCTGGAACTGGAACGTGGCCGTCTGGTTGACATGATCACCGACTCCCACACCTGGTTGCACGGCAAGAAATTCGGTGTCTATGGTGACCCTGATTTCGTCGAAGGCTTAGTGAAATTCCTGCTCGAACTGGGCTGTGAGCCAAGCGTGATCCTGTGTAATAACGGCAGCAAAAAATGGAAAAAATCCATTGAGAAAATGCTGGCCGATTCACCATACGGTCAAGGCAGCGAAGTGTACGTGGGTCACGACTTGTGGCACTTCCGTTCACTGATGTTCACTAACAAACCTGATTTCATGATTGGTAACTCATACGGCAAATTCATTCAGCGTGACACCCTGGCGAAGGGTAAAGCGTTTGAAGTGCCATTGATCCGTCTGGGTTTCCCAATCTTCGATCGTCATCACCTGCATCGCATGACTACCCTCGGTTACGAAGGTGCCATGTACATGCTGACCACACTGGTTAACGCCGTGATGGAAAAAATTGATAACGACACCATGGAACTGGGCAAAACAGATTACAACTTCGATTTGGTTCGTTAATCGAGCATGTAATCAGGGGCAACTTGTTTGCCCCTTCATAAGCCCGGAACCGTTTTTGCAACGTTCCGGGCTTATTTGTTTCAATCATAAGAAATTCAATCGATTGCAAAGGGAAGGGGTTGTCGCATGCCTAACATTATGTTCCGTCAACACGACGATGGGTTGTACTGCTACATAGCCAAACGTGATTTAGAAGCCAAAGTGGCGCAACTGCAATTCGAGCAGGATGACAACTGGGGCGGTCGGGTTGATCTCGACAACGGCGAAGCTTATTTCCTGGAACCGCAGGTAAAACCTTCATTGCCAATCACTCTGCGTCTGAAACGTGCAGGCGAATAACTTAATCAGGTTACGGGAGGCTGTGATGAAAACTCTGTTAGAAAGTCAGGTTTACTGGCGTCTCATCGCATTAGCACAGGCAGTGCCGGAAGTGGGGCAATCGGTATTATTCGATTGGGTCAGTGGCGCACTGCAAGGCCCACTGAGCATCGCACAGATGGAAAAACTGACGGTAGAGGCATTGAAAGCATCCGCACCAGCCGAATTGGCCGGTTTGAGTAATGCCCGCTGGCAAGTATTGCTGGAATGCCTGCAAGGGCAGTTGCCAGTGCATCTCGACCCGAAACCGGCAGTGTCTGATGCCGATGCGCTGCGCGTGGCGTTTTCGTCCAGTGACGGTTTAACGGTGAATGGCCATTTCGGTAATTGCCACTTGTTCTTCATTTATCAGGTGACGGAAAAAGGCGCTCAGTTGATCGACATTCGCCATTTCGTCGCTGATGAAGCGCAAGAAGATAACGAAACCCGTGCTCGTTTACTGCACAACTGCCATTTGCTGTTTTGTGAAGCGATTGGTGGCCCGGCGGCGGCGCGTGTCATTCGTCACGGCATTCATCCGGTCAAAATCAAAAAAGACAATCGCATCAGCACTCAGTTAGATGCCTTGCAAGAGCTCATGCAAGGGCAGCT
>CAIZDF010000177.1 GCA_903931645.1 uncultured Tolumonas sp. | reverse complement strand
CCTCCTTTCTCCAAGAACATTTCACTGAATACATCAGATGGTTTACCAGTAAAGCTTGCCACTAGCCCAGCAGCATAATCAACATCACTCAAACTGGAACTTAACCAAGTCGCCGTTTCAGTGGAAATCTCGGGAGTATGCTTCGCTTTAGCCATGACTGATTTTGGAAGATGATTTGATTGTTCATCTAACGGCTGCGGCGCACTTAGTTCAGGCCACATTAAAATTTCCACTTCATCCAGTAATGCCCGTAAACCAAAGTAATGATCAAAGGCTTTGAGCCGCAAATGCCAAGCATCATTTTCAGTCACACAATATGGGCCAGTGCCGATAGGTTTAGCAGCAAAAGCGATCCGCGAGGCATGATCTGCCGGCAAAATCATGGCTTCAATATTCGATAGCAGTAAGGGCAGATGGGTATCGGCTTCAGTAAGCTGAATATCAACACCGAGTGTTCCAAATTGGCTGATCTGTCCAATATGTGAATAGAGAGGCGACTGAGCGCAACGCGTTAATGAGGCCACCACATCCGCGGCGCATAATTCACGGCCATCGTGGAATTGTACAGCACGGCGCAAATAAAATCGCCAATGCAGCGGATCTAACATCCGCCAGTGGTGAGCCAAGTCAGCCTCCACTTCCCCTTTTTCCTCATTTATACGCGTTAATCCGTTAAAGATCTGTCTGACCAGATGCAATTCGGAACGACGTAAGGGCGTGCCCGGATAAAGATTTGGCATCGTCCGGTAATAAGGAACCCGCAAGGTCTGATGGTCAGCCCGGATGCTATACCCCAATTTGGCCCGTAATAGCGGTGCAATGAGTTGTTTTTCTTCACCTAGCAACTCAATTGCTTCGCTAAAGCAGCCAGAATCAAGCAACTTATCCGCTTTATCACTCAGCAATTGATGTTCATTTCGTAGCAATTGCAGATATGAACGCCGCCCGCGCCCCGCTTCAGCTTGCCAATTGATCCAGCCTATCGCCTGCATCTGTGTTAACAAACTACGCATATGGCGCCGGGTACAGCAGAGTTGATCGGCCAGTTCTTGTAACGTGGTCGTTACTTCGAGCAAACCAAATTGACCAAGTAATTTCAGATATTGGTGTTCAAGACGACGTCCAGACATAAAAGAGGAACAAATTTACTTAAAATTCAGCAATTTTTAATAACATCTTTTTAGCTCATTCTTTTCTCAACAGCAAGCTTTCGCGGCAAAGAAAAAATAAATTCCAGCCCAATGAAATTTATTCACTTTCAACCCGCACGACAAAATATTGCTGCTGCCATTAAGAGAAAAACCGTCTGGTTAATTTTACTTAATCAGTCACCCCATCATTTATTTATGGAACTAAGACGATGACAAAACATCTGAATAAAGACACGACTATTTGTATGTCACTGGCTGCAAGACCCAGTAATTTTGGCACTCGGTTTCATAACTATTTATATGATGCATTAGATCTGGATTATTTATATAAAGCCTTCACCACAACCGATCTCCAATCTGCGATTGGTGGAGTGCGTGCATTAGGTATTCGTGGCTGCGCAATTTCAATGCCGTTTAAAGAGGCCTGTATTCCGATGGTGGATGAATTAGATCCATCCGCAAAATCAATTAACTCCGTGAATACGATCGTTAATACCGATGGCTATTTGAAAGCGTACAACACCGACTATATCGCGATTGCAAAATTGCTGGCGCAATACCAAGTGCCTACTGATTACGTTTTTGCCTTAAAAGGCAGTGGTGGCATGGCTAAAGCGGTTGCTTGTGCTTTAAGAGATGCGGGGTTTAAGAACGGTTACATCGTCGCAATTGAAGAGAAAACCGGTAAACAACTTGCTGAATTGTGTGGTTTTGAATGGAGATTGACAATGGATGGTATTCAAGCCGACCTGTTGATTAATGCCACACCGATTGGTATGTCCGGTGGACCAGACAGTGACAAATTGGCGTACAACGAAGCAGAAGTGCAGCAAGCCAAAGTGATTTTTGATGTGGTCGCATTGCCTGCCGAAACGCCATTGATCCGTTATGCCAAATCGCAAAATAAAACCGTGATCACCGGTTCCGAAGTATTTGCCATACAAGCCGTTGAGCAATTCGCGTTATATACCGGCATTCGCCCTAACGATGAATTATTCCGTCAGGCGGCAAAATATTCCCGGGAATAATATTTCGACCAGCCGATTTAAAAACGACAAGCACAGCAGAGACAGTGAAGTACTGACGTGCTTGTTATTCAGCAAACCAAAAATAAACCTAAGGTGTCCCCCATGAGCAAACGTATTGTTGCTATAACCGCCTGTCCAACCGGTGTTGCCCATCCCTTTATGGCAGCCGAAGCATTAGAAGAAGAAGCCAAAAAACGAGGGTATTGGATAAAAGTAGAAACGAGAGGTTCTGTGGGCGCTAAAAATGCGTTAACGACAGAAGAGATCGCGCAAGCCGATATTGTGATTATTGCTGCTGATATCGAACTCGATCTATCCCGCTTTGCCGGAAAAAAACTCTACAAAACAAGCACCGGTGCAGCACTGAAAAAAACGGCACAAGAAATTGATCACGCGCTGACTACACAAACCGTGTTTAAAAGTAATTCAGCAACAACCCAATCTCATTCCGGCAAAGCGGAGCTACCCGGTGTTTACAAACATTTGATGACTGGCGTTTCACACATGCTGCCGTTGGTCGTCGCAGGTGGTTTGTGCATTGCCCTCTCTTTTGTCTTTGGCATCACCGCATTCAAAGAGCCTGGTACTTTAGCCGCGGCGTTAATGCAGATCGGTGGCGGAGCCGGTGCTTTTGGCTTAATGGTCCCCATACTGGCTGGGTTCATTGCCTTTTCAATTGCTGACCGCCCTGGTCTGGCACCGGGCTTGATTGGCGGTATGCTGGCCACTTCTGCTGGAGCGGGCTTTCTCGGTGGGATCGTCGCGGGCTTTATCGGCGGTTACAGTGCTAAATTTGTTGCCGACAATGTTAAATTGCCGCAAACCATGGAAGCATTAAAGCCCATCCTGATCATCCCGTTGATCTCGAGTCTAGTGACCGGGCTTATCATGATCTATGTTGTCGGTGGCCCGGTAGCTGCTGCTATGGCTGGGCTAACGCACTTCCTCGCTGGCATGACTTCCGCGAATGCTGTTTTGCTCGGGGTTATTTTGGGGGCAATGCAATGTTTCGATTTGGGTGGTCCGGTCAATAAAGCGGCCTATACCTTTGGTGTTGGCTTGTTAGCCTCTCAATCATACCTTCCGATGGCTGCAATTATGGCCGCAGGTATGGTTCCCGCATTAGGAATGGGGGTAGCGACCTTTGTGGCCCGTGACAAATTCACCGAAGCTGAACGCGAAGCCGGTAAAGCCTCTTTCGTTTTGGGTCTGTGTTTTATCTCTGAAGGTGCGATCCCGTTTGCGGCACGTGATCCAATGCGAGTTATTCCTTCCACTATGGCGGGTGGTGCATTAGCAGGCGCACTGTCTATGTTATTTGGTTGCACCTTGATGGCACCCCATGGCGGTCTATTTGTACTGGCCATTCCAAATGCAGTGGGTCATGTTGGTATGTATCTGATTGCGATTGCAGCAGGTACCGCGCTCACCGGCTTAATGTATGCTGTTCTGAAACCAGCCATGGAAGTTCAGGAAGCGTAATTCAAATTTGTGCGTCCTCTTCCCCGGCTGAATAAGCCGGGGCTTTTTGAGTAACCGATGAAAGAAACCGAGACAAGGGAAAAACATAATGTTGAGCATTGCTGAACTTTTTGTTGATGTCATAAGGGTTTGCTGAGCTTTCATTTTTGTTACTGTGTAACTAAAAAGAGAATTACTTTATATAGGTAATTCTCTTTTTTATTTAAGTAGAACAACGATCTAGGTCCGATTAATTAATACCAGCCGCTCGTAATTCTGGTACATAACGTTTATCCACACTGAAAATATGCTCCACCAGCCATTGCTTGAGGAAAAATACAATTTCCATTTCAATATCAGCTTCTTTGGCATGATAACGACTGAGTAAACGATCCAATTCACCGAGCAATCGGTTATGCACCTGCGTTACAGCAATTTCATCGTGGATAGCCTGATATAAACTATTCATACCGCTGAATAGCGCATAATGTTGCTCGTCGACTTGGCGGATCCCCACCTTAAAAGCATCGCTCCAACGCACGATCTCATTAATATCATGCTCTTCGGCGCCATTATTCTCAGCACTAACAATGAACTGATTGGCGAGCATATTCACTTCTTTGGAACTGAAATTAACTTCTCGTGCAAAACGGAAGCTAGCACCAGCATCATCAAATGCAGTGCGAGCGATATCAGCAACATTAACCACATTTCGTGATGTTTCTTGTGCTACTAACGATTGCTGCTCTGCCGCGGTTGCAATTTGCAGGTTCAAATCGGCAACACGCCCTACGGCTTGAACTATCGTGTTTAACGATTGTCCTGCAGCAACAGCTTGTTCAACCGCTTTATCACTGATCTGCGCCGTATGATTCATAATGCTGACAGCATCGGTAGTTTGTTGCTGTAGTTGCTGAATACGTTGCTGGATCTCTACTGTTGCTTGTTGCGTACGGTTAGCCAAATGACGAACCTCATCCGCTACTACGGCAAATCCCCGACCCGCTTCACCTGCACGCGCAGCTTCAATTGCTGCATTCAGTGCAAGCAAATTGGTTTGTTCCGAGATGGTACGAATAACATTCAGTATGTCGCCTATTTGCGCACTCTGTTGATCCAACTGGTTTATGCTGGTCACTGCCTGTTCTATTTCAGACGCTACATTCTGGATCAGCGTGACGGCTTCCCCGACTTGATCCTGACCGTCATCGGCTTGTTGTTGGGCCGTGGCAGTTTCATGCTTTGCTTGTTCGGTATTATTGGCAATCTCTTGGATGGTTGATGACATCTCTTGTGCAGCCGTGGCCAATGCATCTGTATTGCCCTGAACCTGAGCCATATCCTGCAATGTCGCTTGTGAACGAGACATCAGCATACTCATTTGTTGACCAGAACGGCTAGAGACTTGCTGTACGGTACAAAGAATATGATCGAGATCTGTCAGGAATTGGTTAAATCGACGGGCAACACTCGCGAACTCATCCCTACCGATCACTGGCAAACGAAAGCTCAGATTTTTGTCTCCGGCCGTCAGATCCTGCAATTGTGAAATAAGGCGCGCTAATGGGCGATTCACTTTTAAGCGGATCAGGTTCAACGTTCCCAACGCCAACAAGATCAGAAAAAAACTACTAACCCACTCGACACGTCTAATATGCAACTGACCAGCCTCAGCAATCACTTGTGATGCTTCCATGCGATCAGTTTGTAATGATAACGCGCGTTCCACTTTGGTATTGATCTCATCAGAAATTGCATCAAACCCAATTCCAGAGGCCTTCATAAGCCGATCACCCTCGCGCTTATCGCCCTGGTTATAAGCAGAGACCATTTGTTGCCCAACCGAAACTTGTTGCTGCAGCAATTCAGTTAAAGCACCAAGATCTAGCTTAGAAAGCTCATCTAACAATGGCAGCGTTGACGCCTGATGCTGTTTCGCTTCACTGATAGCATCCGCATCTCCCGTTAACGACGCATCGGTAAGGTATTGTTGAATTTGGGTTGTGTGATAACGCAGGTTTTGCAATGTAATCGCGTCATCATGCAATTTCATCTCTTCAGCAACAACACGCTCTAATTGTTCCAGTGCAGATAAGCGGTAGCCCGTTGTAAGCACAATGGCGAGTAATATTAATGTTGATGAGTGGAGAATAAAGCGGCGGGTAGATAATGTTGATAACCAAGACAGCATAAACAAATCCTTGTTTTATAATTAGTTATATTAAGCAAAAGATGCATTCCATATATATCTTATACTGATAAAAATGAATCATAAAGTGCACACTTATCTAACTTTGCACAAAAACTGCGATTAACTATTAATCACAATTCGCCTATGTATTAACGATCAGTCACTGGAGCATGGCTCTGCTTGATTTGACGATACCGATGAAGTGACCCATGCTAATTCGTATATCAATCTGAACATGCCATTTGCACATTAAATAGCCTGTTTTTCTTTTTCATTCGAATTGCATTTTAAACAGCACAAGAAATCGATGTGTTCTTGGGGCATCCATTATCAGGATGATGTTACTGGTTAAAGGGATTTGAATATGCGCACCAATATTACGGAAAATGAAAAGCTCATGACCATTATTTCAGCCCTGCCTGATTTGGTCTTTATCCTGACAGAGTCGGGTCGTTATGCTGATATTTTTGGTGGTTCAGATTCAGAATTTTACCATGATGGCTCAGGGCTAATTGGCAAATCGCTCTATGATGTTTTACCAAAAGAAAAAGCAGATTGGTTTCTAGAGCAAATTCGTTTGACCTTGCAACACAATAAACTCATGGTCGTTGAATATTCCCTGGCTGGCGATGATGTAGATAGCATTGATAGACAAAGTGGCCCCGCTGGCAGTATCTGGTTTGAAGGTCGGGTAAAACCACTGCCCGCGCTTTACAATAATGAAAGAGCTGTGGTTTGGGTCGCGCGTAATGTCACCAATAAACGCCATCTCGAAATAGAGTTAAGATATTTATCCGAAATTGATGTTTTAACCGGGATCAATAATCGAAGAAAATTACTGGAAAAACTGGACGAAAAATTTCAAGAGTTTCAGCGCTATCAGCAACCCACCTGTTTTCTTCTTTTAGATATCGATCAGTTTAAATCAATCAACGATCAGTTTGGCCATCAAGCTGGCGATGCGGCAATAAAACACGTTACCCAATTATGTGTTACCCAATTACGTAACGTCGACTTAATTGGGCGATTAGGTGGCGATGAATTTGGCATTATTTTACCCAATACATCGATAGACGAAGCAACAGCCTGCAGTGAGCGGCTTAGAGCGGCTATTTGTTCAACGCCATTTCACACGGGTAAACACGATATATTTATTACCATCAGTATTGGGCTAAGTGAGTTTCAAGCTGTCGACTCTGTTTTTGACGAGATCATCAGTCGCGCAGATAGCGCGATGTATCAATCAAAGCAACAAGGGAAAAATACAAGTCGGATATATAATCCATCCATTGATTCGTTGTAGGGTACCGGTTCATGAAAGCCGATCTACAGAGGATCCGCATGGCTGATAAAATGCGCAGGGTTTAATTTCGGCTCCCCTTGAAACCGGTATGCCATCAGCTGCCCTTGTTTTGCCACACTAAAATCAACACACGCAACCATCTCACTGCGCGGTGATGGCTCACCTTGTAACCAGTAATGTCCGATGAAAGTCGGTTTTCTAATGTCAGCTAATTGCATTATTTCGTCAGACAGCGAATGTGCCGGTAAATGCTGAGCATATTCATCCGGCAGGATCGCTTTTTCACGGAAGGAGCCATGCTTTTGCCACCATTTTATCCGTGTCATTTGTTGTTGATGCCCATCTTTATCCAAAAAGTAATGTGTCGCTGGCAAGGGTAATTCAACCCCCTTGAGCAAAGACTCTATTGCCTGATATGCAATGTGACCTTTTTGATAACAATGTACGAACTGTTGTTCTTGCAGCTGCTGGTGATCATTAATATAAGGTCGAATTGCTGCCATTGCCTGCGGATTCCAACACGCATGAATGATCTGTAGCTCAGGAAGCTCTAACCAAAGTGGTAAAGTCTTAAACCATGAGATCCACTCCTTATGCTGTGCGCTGTTTTCGCCCACCTCATTTAAGAACGCAGCATGCTGTTTACGATTTTTTTCGGTATGTTCACGTAACGGTTCACCCTTGTCATTACGACTGAACCAACCGATCGCATTAAACTCATGATTACCCATAACGACCAGTGCAGCATGGTTTTCAATCATCGTTCTGACGATATCCAGCACTTCTAATTGTGCCGGCCCTCGATCAATAAAATCACCGACAAATAATGCCGTACGTTTCGGATGCTGATAACCCGACTGGGTTTTCTGATAACCCAGTTTACTCAGCAATTGGCGTAATTCAGTGGCATGCCCATGCACATCACCGATGATGTCAAATTGGTTCATTGTCATTTCAAGCTACTTCAACTATTCAAATAAATTACGCATTTACCGAAATAAAATACTTTCGTCTGATCCACAGCGAAACATTCACTAGGCCAATCATCACTGGCACTTCCACTAACGGCCCTATAACCGCAGCAAAAGCAGCACCTGAGTTGATGCCGTACACCGCAACAGCAACTGCGATAGCGAGTTCGAAATTATTACTGGCTGCGGTAAACGACAGAGTCGCACTTTTTTCATAACTCGCCCCCAAGCGTTTGCACATGAAAAATGAGATGGCAAACATCACCACAAAATAGAGCAGCAACGGAATAGCAATACGCACCACATCGAATGGAAGGCTAACAATCAGTTTTCCCTTCAGGCTGAACATCACCACAATGGTAAACAGCAGCGCAACCAGAGTAATAGGGCCAATTTTGGGAACAAAATGAGAGTGATACCACGCTTTGGAAACAAAGCGCAGCATGATCACGCGGGTCAGCACACCGGCAAGACAGGGAATGCCCAGATAGATGAAAACACTCTCGGCAATTTGCGCGATAGAGATATCCACAATAGAGCCAGATAAACCGAACAGTGGCGGCAGTACGGTAATAAACAGCCAAGCATAAGCACTGAAAAACAACACCTGAAAGATCGAGTTAAACGCTACCAGACCGGCAGCATATTCCGTTGAGCCTTTTGCCAGTTCATTCCAGACAATCACCATAGCAATACAGCGCGCCAGACCAATCATGATAAGCCCCACCATATATTCCGGCTTGTCATGCAGGAATATTACCGCCAGTGCAAACATGAGTGCTGGCCCAATGATCCAGTTTTGGATCAGAGAAAGGTTCAGTACTTTTCTGTCACGGAATACGTCTGGTAGCTCTTCATAACGCACTTTGGCAAATGGTGGGTACATCATCAAGATCAACCCAGCAGCAATCGGAATATTAGTCGTGCCGACCTGAAAGCTGTTAATGAAGTTCTCTACACCCGGCACTAAAAAACCAAGACTGACACCCAACGCCATTGCGGAAAAAATCCAGACGGTTAGATACCGGTCTAAAAATTAGAGTTTGCTCGTTACATCGCTCATGACGCTATTTTCCTTAATATGTTGAATCATTACTTCTGACGTTAAAAATACGAAACGTCTGTTAATGTCGGCAAAGTTGCTGAAGTCGTG
>CAIZDF010000176.1 GCA_903931645.1 uncultured Tolumonas sp. | reverse complement strand
GCGGAGGAACGCCGTCTTAAATCACACCAGATTTCAGACTGATTTGTTGCTTAAGCGTGTTTCTTAGCAAAGTCGTCCATAAAGCTAACCAGAGCTTTAACACCTTCCAGCGGCATTGCATTGTAGATACTCGCACGCATACCACCTGCGATACGATGACCTTTCAGCGCCATCAAACCAGCCGCTTTCGATTCGGTCAGGAATGCTGCATCCAATTCTGGATTGGCCAGATGGAAAGCAACGTTCATGCGTGAACGGCATTTTGGATCCACGTTATTGCTGTAGAAAGAGCTGTTATCGATGTAGTTATACAGATAATCGGCTTTTTCCTGATTCAGCTTATTCATGGCTTCCAAGCCACCAATACGTTTCAGCCATTTGAACACCAGCCCCGCCAGATACCATGCATAAGTTGGCGGTGTATTGAACATGGAATCGTTTTCAGCCGTCAGTTTGTAATCAAAAATCGCCGGCACATCAGCACGCGCCTGATTCAACAGGTCGTCACGAACAATAGCAATACACAGACCAGAAGGGCCGATATTCTTTTGTGCGCCAGCGTAGATAATACCGAACTTAGAAACATCAATCGGGCGAGAAAGAATAGTAGAAGAAAGATCTGCCACTAAAGGAATATCACCAGTATCAGGAATATCGAACATCTCGATACCTTCAATGGTTTCATTCGGACAGTAGTGAACATAAGCAGCATCAGCGCGGAACTGTGGTTTTTCGATCAGTGTAAAACGACCTTGTTCATCTTTCTGCACGCCAGCAACAGCTACGGCATCCGCATATTTATGTGCTTCAGTCAGTGCCGCTTTAGACCATACGCCAGAGATCAGGTAATCCGCTTTTTTGTTGTCACCACCCAGCAGGTTCATTGGAACCGCGGCAAACTGGCCACGACCACCACCATGCATGAACAACACTTTATAGTTATCCGGTACGTTCAGCAGATCGCGCAGATCTTGCTCAGCTTCCGCTGCCAGCGCCATGTATTCCTTGCCACGGTGGGAAAGTTCCATCACAGAAACACCTAAACCGGCGAAATCAATAAATTCGCTTTGTGCTTGCTGCATCACTTCCACCGGCAACATAGCCGGACCAGCACAGAAATTGTACACTTTCTTCATAATGTCCTTATACCTCAGCGTTTTATAGCTAAAAAATAAAGTGAAACTGCCAGCCGAATAAAACGACCAGATTTGATCTTGATCTCATCATACAACATTGCGCGGGCAGGAAAGGAGCGGTTTTTTGATTTTAGTTATCAATAAAAAATCCGAGGCCGACCAAAGGTCTGACTTCGGATTGTTCTTATACTCTCGGCCTTGATGCGGTTAGTTCTTACCTTTTCCAGATCCTTTACCACTGTTGTTCATCATTCCGCCCCCCATTCCCATGCCGGTCGCTTTACCATTTCCGATACCTTGTCCATTCATCATTGGCGTATCGGATAAGGTCACGCCTTTGGCTTTGGCACGTTCCAACATCAGTTTCCGATGTTTAAGACGGATTTTCTGACGTTCATCATCAGTGGTAGCATTTCGCATTTGTGTGTGAAAAGCAGCTCGCTCCTCCGCCGTCATTAGCTGATAACCAAAGATAGTCTCTTTTTCAGCCGGCACGGCAGGAGTCGCTGGTACTGCCCGAGTCGCAGGCGCGGTTGGTGTCGCCGGTACAGCTTTAGTGGCTGGTACGGCGGGTGTTGCTTTTTCTGCGGCTAGGCCGGCAAACGGAAGCAATACCAAACCGACCAATGCAGACTTAACAAGCATATTTGATAGCATTTTAAATTCCTCTACTTTACGAAGAGAAAAAGAGTTGTTCGCATTCAGGTGAATGACACCATAAGTATAGTTTACTTAAATTAACAATTCCTAATTTAAATGAACACGCCCCAGCTCACTACGCTGAAATCAACACTAACTATACTTAGTACAGACTTGAATGAAATCAGGGGAAGCATGTGTTGACCTGGC
Organism: uncultured Tolumonas sp.; assembly: GCA_903931645.1. Lineage (GTDB taxonomy): Bacteria > Pseudomonadota > Gammaproteobacteria > Enterobacterales > Aeromonadaceae > Tolumonas. Next base: position 2,472 of record CAIZDF010000176.1, on the reverse strand, counting down.
GCAAGATAGCGAGTTTTTTAGTGCTTTTGCTATTGGTAGCAGCAGGTATCTTTTACTTTCAAAAAACGCTATCCGTCATTGTTACCCACCCCAGGCGCGGTCAAGCGATAGAGGCGGTATATGCCACTGGCACAGTCGAATCGAGCGTGACCGTTCGCATTGCTCCTGAGCGGGCAGCTCGCTTAGTTGCATTAGCAGCGGATGAAGGTATAAAAGTCAAAACGGGTCAGATCCTCGCCCGGTTTGATGATGCAGAATTACAAGCCAATCTGCAGGAAATGCGCATTCGCCAGCGCAATGCGGAACAACATGTTTCCCGGATGGAAAAATTATATCAACGCGGTGCTACCAGTATTGAATTGCTGGAACAAGCGCGAGCCGATGCCGACGCTGCAAAAGCCGTCACCCAACGTTTCCAAGTGCAGGTTAACTCTCTGACCTTATTCAGCCCCGTTGATGGCGAGGTCATTCGCCGTGATGGTGAAGTCGGCGATTTCATTCCGGTCAATCAGCCGGTGTTTTATCTTCGAAAGGCCGATACACCACTGCGTTTAGTCGTTGATGTGGATGAAGAGGATATTCCTGCCGTTAAACCCGGTCAGCCGGTGTTGATCACCACCGATGCTTTTTCAGGGCATGTATTCCATGCCACCGTTTCCGATATCACGCCGAAAGGTGACGCGGTGACTCGCAGTTATCGGGTACGAGTTATTTTACCAGCCAGTATTCCGCTGTTAATTGGCATGACGGCAGAAGCCAATATCATCACGGCGCAGCGAGAAAATGCACTATTGATCCCTAACTCGGCGCTTATCAATAACTCAGTCTGGTTGTTCAAAGCAGGTAAAGCAGTGCCGCAATCAGTGAAAATCGGGGCAAAAAATGCGGATAAAACAGAAATAACAGAAGGGCTTTCTGAGCAGGATCTACTCATTGTTGACCCACCACTCTCTTTAAAAGCAAACCAACCCGTTAATGCTAAATTGCCAGAAAAAGCAGGAGCGCAGTCATGAGCCTTGCCGCGTCAATTGCGATCAGCCATTTATTATCGCGGAGGCGGCAAACCATTGTCTCAGTGCTTGGCATTACCTTAGGAGTCTCGTTCTTTCTCGCGATTTCAGCCATGATGCGTGGTTCAGAAAACGACTTCATGCAACGGTTAGTCGATAACTCACCGCATGTCACCGTATATGACGAATATCGCAACCCGCGTCAGCAGCCCGTCCAAATCGCCTTCCCTTCCGCCATCGCCGATATTCATGGCATGAAGCCACGTACTGAGCTGCGTGGTATCCGCCAATATAAAGAGAAGTCGGCGTTGATTGCCCGTCGTACTGACTTACAAATTGCCGCAGTATTACAAGGACAGGTGATCGCGTCATTTGCCGGTATGACGCGCGGTGTGTCGATCACAGGCATAAAGCCGGAACAGATGAAAAATGTCAGCCGGATAGAACATTATTTTGTGACTGGCTCGCTCGATAGCCTGTCGGCGAACCCCAATGGCATCATTATTGGCGTCGGTTTGGCCGATAAATTCCAACTCAAAATGGGTGATAAGCTTTCCATCACATCACCATCTGGAACGATACATCTGATGAAGATTGTCGGGCTATTTAATACCGGTACCACTAACTATGATGAATCACAAACCTTTGCGTTATTAAACCGAGTACAAAACCTGTTGGAACGCCCAAATGTTGCCAATCGGTTTATCTTAAAACTGCAAGACCCACAGCAATCCGCAGTAGTTGCCCATCAAATTGAACGGGAACTCGGTTATAAAACCCAGTCGTGGCAGGAAGCCAGTCAGGATCTGATGAATCTGGTGCTGATCCGCAATCTGATCATGTATAGCGTGGTCAGTGCCATCTTACTCGTCGCTTCGTTTGGTATTTATAACGTCATCTCTACCGTCGTGCTGGAAAAAACCAAAGATATAGCCATTTTGAAATCAATTGGTTTTGAGGCTCGCGATATTGAACGCATATTTCTGATTGAAGGTGCCATATTGGGGTTGATTGGCAGTATCTCTGGTTCGGTGGTCGGCCTGTCGTTTATGTATGGCTTGAGCCGGATTGCCATTAAAAGTCCGTTTAATACGACCCGCGCCTTCTTACCCATAGATTGGAGCACTGACCAGATCTTGATTGCCATCGCCTTTGCGATGCTATCAGCTTTATTTGCAGCTTGGTTACCCGCACGTAAAGGCGGCCGCGTTCGGCCTGTCGATATTCTGCGAGGTGCCGAATGAAAAATGTTCTGCGCACGGAAAAACTCACCCGGATCTTACCCAATGAAATAGCGGTGACGCTGGTGCAGGATATCGATATTACGATCGGGCAAAGCGAGTTCGTAGCGATCATGGGCCCTTCCGGTTCGGGCAAATCGTCGTTGCTGTATCTGCTTGGTCTGCTGGATTCGCCTACTTCCGGCAAATTATGGTTGGATGACGAAGAAACCAGCCAGTTT
>CAIZDF010000175.1 GCA_903931645.1 uncultured Tolumonas sp. | reverse complement strand
GACCACGAAGTAATAAAAGCAGAAGAGAGAACGATAGTGCAATCGAGCCCCATCTGTACTTTGCCCGCACTAATGCCATAACGCTCCTGCAACCAGAGGCAGACAATATTAAAGCCGCCCAGACTGGCACGGTGCCGGAATAAGATCAGTAACCCAACGCCAACCAAGACACTCCCCATTAATGCAGCATAAATCGGGCGCACTTCATTGATTTGCATCCATTGATGCAGATGATCACCAAAAAAAGAAACCGCAGTAACAGAAAGCAACGTTTTGGCCACAAATTGCCCGCCGAGACGTTTCCAGGCTAACCAGTAAAAAGGCACGTTCAGCATGAAAAACAACTGACCAAAACTAAAAGGCAATAATTTGTGCAACAGCAACGCCAACCCAGCGGTTCCGCCGACCACGAGCCCAGGCTGATTAAAAAAAACAATTCCTAACGAGATCAAACCTGTTGCCGTCAGCATTGCTAACATATCTTCCAACCAACTGTGTTTTGCAGGCATCACATTTATCCATAGACATAACCGCCGCTATGCTACCAGCAGATGCTCGTCGACCCGCTATATCCGACTGAGAACAGGTAAGCAGAAATGTAAACTTTTACTGCCAGTGCGCTCACCACGAGAGTGCAAGTCGCTGGTATCGTAATCACATTTCAGGAATGGGAAGATATAGAAGAGAAATTATTATTGATAATAATTCTCATTATTGATAAATTGTGAACGTCGTATTGTTGTGCAAACTCTGTTGATACACCCTTTAACCTCCTCTGAAGGGTGACATTTTCGAGGCTGGTGCTTACCAGCCTCTTTTTTCTTTTCTAACGACGCTGACGCACCGCTTCAAACAAACAAACACCGGTCGCTACCGATACATTTAAACTCGAAACCGAACCTGCCATTGGGATGCTGATCAGCTCATCGCAATGTTCACGTGTCAGACGACGCATACCATCGCCTTCAGCGCCCATTACTAAGGCCAAAGACCCAGTCAGTTTCGCCGCAAACACATCATGAGTCGCCTCACCTGCGGTGCCAACCACCCAAACGCCACGATCTTTCAACTCACGCAGTGTGCGCGCTAAATTGGTCACCTGAATAAATGGTACATTTTCCGCAGCACCACAAGCGACTTTACGTGCCGTACCGGTCAGGCTGACAGACTTATCCCGCGGCACGATCAGTGCATGCACACCGGCGGCATCAGCGGTACGAAGGCAAGCGCCCAGATTGTGTGGATCGGTCACTCCATCCAATACCAGAAAAAAGGGTGTTTGTTCTTTCTCCAGAATTTTATCTAAATCAGCTTCATCATATTTCCGGCCTTCTTTGACCTTCGCAATAATGCCCTGATGGATGGCGCCTTCCGCCTTATCGTCCAGTGTTTTGCGCTGCACATACTGAATGCTGACGCCATACTGTTGTAAGGTGGCTAACAATGGCTGCAGACGATCATCGTCACGGCCTTTTAGCACCCAGGCTTCAATAAAACGCTCTGGAGCCTGCTCCAGCAACGCTTTGACCGCATGGATCCCATAAATTAATTCGCTACTCATTTCTTCGCTTTTCCCTGACGTTTCTTGCGGCTGTTTTTCTTTTCAGCACGCGAACGACTAATTTTATCACTGGCTACCGGCTGTTGTTTGTCTTTTTCTTTCACACGCCCTTTCGCCGGTTTCTCTTGATCAGTTTTGGCTTTGCGCTGTTTGGAGCGATCGCGTTTCTGCTGGATCTCACCAAGCAACTTCTGCTTTTTCGCCGCATCTTTGCCAGTGAAGACCAACGGATCTTCCACCAGCATCAGGTCGATCTTACGATCATCCAGATTAACGGCCGCCACCTTCACCCGCACTTTATCGCCTAAACGATAAACCCGACGGAAGTTTTCCCCAATCAAAGTCTGGCGTGAAGCATCAAACTGATAATAATCATTGGTTAATGAGGAAACATGCACTAAACCGTCGATGTTCAACTCGGCTAGGCGAATGAAACAACCAAACGAGGTCACATTCGCAATCACGCCATCGAATTCAGAACCGACATGATCCTGCATGTATTCACATTTCAGCCAGTCAGACACATCGCGGGTCGCATCATCCGCGCGGCGCTCGGTCATTGAGCACTGCAGACCCATCGGCGAAATATCATCATAGGAATAATGATAACCACCACTTGGTGTCCACTTGTGTTTCGGATTGCCCTGCTGACGCGCCAGCTCATATTTAATACCGCGGTGCAGTAACAGGTCGGGATAACGGCGAATTGGTGAAGTGAAATGCGCGTACGATTGCAGCGCCAAACCAAAGTGGCCAATATTATCGGCACTGTATTGCGCCTGCTGCATCGAACGTAACAGCATGGTATTGATCAGCTCAACATCTGGACGATCCTGCACCAGTGCAGCTAATTCCGCGTAATGCATTGGTTCCGGCTCATCACCACCTTTCAGCTCTAACCCCAGTTCGCCGAGGAATTGGCGGAAGGTTTCCAGCTTCAGCTCACCCGGACGATCATGCACACGGAATAGAGTTTCAGCTTCTTGTTTTTCGATAAACTTCGCCGCGGCCACATTTGCCTGGATCATGCACTCTTCAATCAGCTTATGCGCATCGTTGCGCACCAGCGGCACAATACGATCAATCTTACGCTGTGCATTGAAGATAAAGCGGGTTTCATCACTCTCAAACTCAACGGCACCACGGTGATGACGTGCAGTTTTCAGGGCCAAATAAAGTTTGTGTAACTCCTCAATATGCGGCACTAACGCAGTGTATTGTTCACGGAGTTTGACATCACCATCCAAAATTGCGGCAACTTTGGTATAGGTCAGACGCGCATGTGAATTCATCACCGCTTCAAAGAATTTGTAACCCGATAAACGACCGGCTTCCGAGATGGTCATTTCGCAAACCATACAGAGACGATCCACTTGTGGGTTTAGCGAACAAAGGCCATTCGAGAGCACTTCCGGCAGCATCGGTACCACGAACTCAGGGAAGTAAACCGAGTTCCCCCGGTTATAAGCTTCATTATCCAGTGCGGTACCAGGGCGGACGTAATACGACACATCGGCAATGGCTACCCATAACCGCCAGCCGCCACCGCGTTTACGTTCACAGAATACCGCATCGTCAAAATCGCGGGCATCTTCACCATCGATGGTCATCAGTGGCAACTGACGTAAATCAACACGCCCTTCTTTTGCCTCTTCTGGCACCTGCTCGGTTAGTGATTTGATCTGTGTCAGAACTTCTTGTGGCCACTCGTGCGGAATGCCAAATTTACGGATGGAAATATCAATCTCCATGCCTGGATCCATATTGTCACCCAGCACTTCCAGGATCTGCCCCATCGCATTCAAGCGACCGGTTGGACGCTGCGTGACCCGCACTACCACGATCTGACTTTGACGCGCACCTAAAGTGGCATCTGGCGCGATCAGAATATCCTGAATAATACGGTTGTCATCCGGCACCACGAAACCAACGCCATTTTCAACAAAATAGCGCCCGACCAGATCCATATCGCGGGATTTTAGCAGGCGAACTAAACGCGCCTCCTGACGACCTTTCGCATCAATTTTAGTTGGCTGCACCAGCACATAATCACCATGCATTAGGCTCGCCATATCCCATTGATTCAGGAACAAGTCAGCACCGCCCGTTTCAGGGCGCAGAAAGCCATAGCCATCTTTGTGGCCGATGACATAACCTTTGATCAAATTTAGCTTATCCGGTAAGGCGTATGCTTTGCTGCGGGTAAAGACAAGTTGCCCATCCCGTTCCATCGCACGCAGGCGACGGCGTAATCCTTCCACCTCATCTTCGTCTTGCAACATCAGTGTCTTCTCGATCTCATCTCGAGACATCGGACGACCATTTTTCTCAATCAGAGCAAGAATAAGTTCACGACTCGCAATCGGTTTTTCGTATTTCTCAGCTTCGCGTGTGGCGAAAGGATCCTTGGGGGACATAAACAGGCCTGCCATTGGCAATAAATAAAGTCATGATGAGTATAGCGAAATCAACCACTTTTTGGCAGGAATACCACTATTCGTGGCCACAACTATGCTATGTTAATGCTGACAAGTAATAAGCCTGAGTTAATGCCTATGGATGAGTTTGCCCAATCAACAGCTAATCTGAAACAAGCTGTCCCCCTGATGATTAAATATCAGGTGCCGACGACACCGACTAATTATGCCCTCTGGTATACCTATGTTGCGCAAACGAATCCTCAGCTAAATCAGGCGATAGACCGTTCCATTTCGGAAACCGGACTCTGTTCTGCAGTCACCAGCGAACAGCTCTATCAAAAGCATTTAGCTCTAGATACCGAGCGTAATAGCGAACAGGTAAAACATAGTCTGGAAGCCATTGCGACTGAACTACAAGTCACCATGCAAGACACCAGAGTCGATGCCGAGCAATTCCATCAGGTATTGGAAAAAGGCTTTTCTCAACTCGCCAAGATAGATAGTGAAGGCTTGTCTTTGGATGAAATGGTGGCGTTAGTACGTGAATTAGTACAGAACTCACAAAAGATCGGTGTCAGCACCCGCTTCTTTCGCGATCAATTAACCGATGCCGAAAAAGAAATTGGCGACCTAAAAAATCGTATCGAAGAGATCCGTAAAGAAGCCTATGAAGATGCGATGACCAATGTGCTGAATCGTCGGGCGTTTGATCAAGAAATCAATACGATGATGGCGATGAACAAACCGTTCAGCCTGATCATGATGGATATCGATTTCTTCAAAACCATCAACGATAATTTTGGACACATGTTTGGCGATCAGGTGCTGAAAGCTATCGCAAAACGCATCAGTGACAGCTGTAATAACGGTGAGAAAATCTATCGTATTGGTGGTGAAGAATTTGCTTTATTACTACCAACCCGCAAACTACTCATCGCCCGCCAGTTTGCCGAATCACAACGCCGAGCAATCGAGCGGCTGAGTATCATGAATAAAAACACCAGCCAGCGCATAAATAATGTTACCGCCTCTTTTGGCGTAGCTGAATTCACACCGGGCGATGATTATCAGTCATTAATGCATCGCGCCGATGTGCAATTATACAAAGCCAAACAACTCGGCCGTAATCGTGTTATGCCCATGTCGCTATAACTGCGACTGGGCCTTTAACTGCTGTTGACACAATAAAGCTAAACGCTGATAACGCGCTTTCAGTGGCGAACCTGGGCGGTATATCAAACCAACTGTGCGTTTAGGTTCTGGATCATGACACGGCAGATAACAGACACCATCGCGCACCCGCTCATTAGGCACGGCCAATTTAGGGATCAAGGTGATCCCGCCTCCAGCGGCCACCATATTCCGTAATGTTTCCAGACTGGTAGCCCGAAAATGGGCATCTTCCCGGGCACCAGCGGCAAAACAAAATCCTAATGCTTGTTCACGCAAGCAATGACCATCTTCCAGCATTAATAGCTGCTGTCCGGATAATTCATTCATACCTATTTGGTCACGTTGCGCCCAACGATGATCGGCTGAAATGGCCAGGTACATACTTTCTTCAAATACGGGGATCTCAATAAATGCATCCGTTTCTTTTACCAAAGCCAACAAGGCACAATCCAGCTCACCATTATCTAACTGCGCCACAATTTGATGTGTTTGTGCCTCATGCAAATATATTTCTAACTCTGGAAATTCATGACGGATCGCGGGAATGATATGCGGTAATAAATAAGGGCCAACCGTCGGAATTAATCCAATATGCAGTGGCCCCGCCATCTCTTCCGTATGTTGTTGAGCCATTTCTTTTAGTAAGCGAGCTTCTTCCAGCACTTTTCTCGCTTGTGCAACCAGTTGTAATCCTGATGCCGTAAAT
>CAIZDF010000174.1 GCA_903931645.1 uncultured Tolumonas sp. | reverse complement strand
ATTGATGGGCCAGATGAACTTTGGCAAATCAATATGGATATGTTTAGTGCTGAGGTGGTAGATACACATCGCGCTGGATTCGAGAACGAGAAGGGCGTATTTATATGCCGAAATTCACGATTTCATCAAACTGTTAAATTGAATTCGCCCTGTATTGTCGGGGAGAACTCGATTTTTAGTGAACGTATACAGATAGGTCCTAATGCGATTTTAGGTAACAACATGTTTGCAGATGTGGGCTCTTCTATCAGGAATAGCGTTGTTTTTGATCATACCTTTATCGGCTCATATATGGAACTTGACAGGGTAATTGCATCAGGTCGGGTGTTGTACAGTATGGATAGTAAAATGTATATTCATCTTGATGATCCTCTGCTGGTTGCAGACATAGAAAGCGGTGGCGGCAGTCTCTCATCCCTACTTCAGCGACTGGTCGCCGCGCTTATTCTTGTGATCCTGTTCGTTCCTGTGATGGTTCGTGCTTTGATTTTGAAAGCGACAGGAAAACCTGTCTGGTTGAAAGAAAAGCTGATACTTGAGGTAGGATTATCCTTGGATGGTCAGCGGGAATTCAGGGAACTGACGGTGACTTCATTAGCGGTTAAAAATCCTTCATGGCGTAAAATTTTTTGGATATGGCAGGTTGTTCTGGGTGCGATTGCGCTGACTGGCATCATGCCGAGAATGACGCGTGCAGACAGATTGCCGGACTGGACTTCAGATGTCGTCTGGGTGGCTCCTGGTGTTGTGACGTTAGCGGATGTAACCGGGGTTTCCCGAGCTGGTTCGGATAGTGAGGATGTGTTGATTGCAGATGCTTATTATCAATCTACTACAAAGAGTGGCTTGGATCTGCAATTACTATGGAGATGGATAGCTTTGTTATTTAAGTGCGATGAAAGGGAGGATGTATGACTGAATATTTCAAACAGGAACAAATTGGTGACACTTTGGTATTGCGTCTGCAAGGACGTATGGATGCACAAGCCGTTTCGGAAATGAAAGAGGAGTTTAAAAATATTTCAGGGAAATATGTGCTGGCCAATCTGGCTGATGTCAGCTTTCTGGATTCCTCTGCCCTGGGACTGATTGTTTCCACCCTGCGCCGTATTCGAGAAAATGATGGTGAGTTAGCCTTGTGCTGCCTTACTCCTCGAGTACGCACCATTTTTGAGCTGACTCGATTGCACAAGGTGTTTCATATTTATGCAACTGAAGCACTGGCTTTGGCGGCACATTGACTTTCGGGCGCGGCTTAGTTGCGGGTGGCTACAGGCGCAGATAGTGGAGTTTTTTACGAAAAAATAATTTTATGATGTGTTCAAATTCTGAATTATTCGTTATGCCGGAACAGATGCATGCCGCTGATATAGTTGGCAGTGTACGCATTCCAGCGACTTTAAGTGCTGTTCGTTTGCTCTGCGATGTAGTCACAGATGCTGCAATGCAGCTATGTGATGATGCTGAATTTTCCGCTCTACTAGAAATTGCTGCCGCTGAAGCCGCAAATAATATTGTTATT
>CAIZDF010000173.1 GCA_903931645.1 uncultured Tolumonas sp. | reverse complement strand
GGCTTTTTGATTTTTAAATACTTATTTGCTTTCTTCGTAACGTACAACAGACGCTTCGATTTCAGCAATGGCTTCAGCCTTGTCGCCCCAGCCTTCAACTTTCACCCATTTACCGGCTTCCAGTTCTTTATAACGTTCAAAAAAATGGCGGATCTGCGCTTTCAGTAGTTCTGGCAGTTCATGCACGTCGTTAATATGTTCGTATTGTTTAGTCAGTTTGCTGTGTGGAACAGCAACCAGTTTCGCGTCCTGACCTGCTTCATCGCTCATTTTCAGTACGCCAACAGGGCGGCAACGGATCACAGAACCTGGGATCAATGGGTACGGAGTCGGCACCAGCACGTCTACTGGATCACCATCCAGCGACAGGGTGTTGTTGATGTAACCGTAGTTGCATGGGTAGAACATTGGGGTCGACATGAAACGGTCTACAAATATGGCGCCAGACGCTTTGTCGATTTCATATTTGATTGGATCAGCATTTTGCGGGATCTCAATAACTACATAGATATCTTCCGGCATTTCTTTGCCAGCAGGAACCAAATTCAAGCTCATGGCGTTTCCCTTTTTTAATTAATAGTAGGTTGCAGGCGCCTATTATAACGGGGCTGATATAAATCGCTACCAACCCGCACTGCAGAGTGATGGCACAAAGTGCATTGCTTCATTAGAATCAGTGTTTTAGTTTTCTTAAATTCAGGTAATCCTGTATGCATATTCACATTCTGGGCATCTGCGGCACCTTTATGGGCGGCATTGCGGTGCTGGCGAAACAGCAGGGTCACAAAGTGACCGGCTCTGATCTCAACGTTTATCCGCCGATGAGCACGCAGTTAGAAGAGCAGGGCATTGAGCTGGTGCAAGGCTACGATCCATCGCAACTTGATCCGGCACCCGATATGGTGGTGATCGGTAATGCGATGAGCCGTGGCAATCCGTGTGTGGAATATGTATTAAACCGCAATTTGCCGTATACCTCCGGCCCCGAGTGGTTGCGTGACAACGTATTACAACAGCGTTGGGTTATCGGTGTTGCTGGCACGCACGGTAAAACGACCACCTCTAGTATGGTGGCGTGGATTTTAGAACATGCGGGCTTAGAACCGGGTTTCTTGATCGGCGGTGTGCCGGGCAATTTCCCGTTCTCAGCACGTTTGGGTAAAGCACCGTTTTTCGTGATCGAAGCCGATGAATATGACTGTGCATTTTTCGATAAGCGCTCTAAGTTCGTTCATTACCGTCCACGCACCTTGATCATGAATAACCTCGAATATGATCATGCGGATATTTTCCCCGATCTGGCGTCGATCCAACGTCAATTCCACCATCTGGTGCGTACAGTGCCATCGAATGGGCGCATTCTGCTGCCGGCGCATGATCCGGCGTTGGCGGAAGTACGTACTATGGGCTGCTGGAGCGAAATCGAGCTGGTGGAAGGCGATGGTGCTAACTGGCAAGCCAAATTACTGAAAGAAGATGGTTCGGCATTCGCTATTGTCTTAAATGGCGAAGTGCAAGGCGAAGTGCATTGGTGCGGTCTCGGTCGCCACAACGTACATAATGGCCTGATGGCGATTGCGGCTGCACGCCATGCTGGTGTGCGGGTGGTCGATGGTATTGCAGCACTGAACGAATTCATCATGCCAAAACGGCGTATGGAGCTGCGTGGCGAAGTCGCTGGCATTAAGCTATACGATGACTTTGCGCACCATCCGACTGCGATTGCGACTACCATTGCGGGTTTACGGGCGAAAGTGGGCACCGCACGTATTCTGGCGGTGTTGGAACCACGCTCGAACACCATGAAAATGGGCGTTCATCAGGGCGAGCTGATCAAGAGTTTGGTGCAGGCCGATAAAGCCTATCTGTTTGCACCGACCGGATTAGGTTGGGACATCCACCAGTTGGCACTGAAAGCACCGATCCCGACCACTGTGCAACATGATATTCATCATCTGGTCGATATGCTGGCTGCCGAAGCAAAAGCAGGCGATCAGATCCTGATCATGAGTAATGGCGGCTTCGATGGCATTCATCTGAAGTTGCTGGATAAACTCACTAAATTACATCCGTAGGAGTAAGCATGACCCAGGCGATCACCTTGGCAATTACCGGCGCATCCGGTGCAGTTTATGGCGTTCGCCTTTTGGAACAATTACTCTCCGCTGGCTGTCAGGTTCATCTGTTGCTCTCGTCTGCCGCACAAGTAGTGCTGGCGACTGAGTTGGATCTGAACTGGCCGGCAGAACCACAAGCCTGTCAGCAATTTCTGCTCCAGCAGTATGGTTGTGATGAGCATCAGCTGCGGGTTTATGGCCGTGATGACTGGTTTTCACCGGTAGCCTCGGGTTCTGCGGCCCCGAAGCAGATGGTGGTTTGTCCGTGCTCTATGGGCACGCTGGCCGCCATTGCCCACGGCATGTCAGATAATTTGATTGAGCGCGCCGCCGATGTGGTGCTGAAAGAGCGTGGGCATTTATTGCTGGTGCCGCGAGAAACACCTTATTCCGCGATTCATCTGGAAAACATGCTCAAGCTGACTCAGCTTGGGGCGACGATACTACCGGCTTCACCGGGTTTTTATCATAAACCGGAAAGTATCGACGATCTGGTCAACTTTCTGGTGGCCCGCATTCTGGATCATCTGCATATCAAACAAGTCATCTCGCCGCGTTGGTCTGAATAACCATAGACGCTGCTGGCTAATTCCATTGTGGCACCTTATTTGCCTGTTTATGCAGAGCATATGAGCGCGCATGGAGCAAAACATGATGGGATTCCGGCATTTATCGATTGGCCGTAAGTTGGGTGTCAGTTTTGGCATCATTGGTTTACTTGTCGTGGTGCTGGGTGGTGTCAGCGGTTATTTATTACAGCGCCTGAACGCACACGTGGAATATATTACCGGTAACGTCGAGCCCAGCCTGGTCAACATCTTGCGTATGGATGTGATCGTTTCCGATTTCCGTCAGATCCAATTACGCCAGTCCGGTTTTGCGACTAGTGAAGAAAAAATACAATTCCAGAATGCACTAAAACAGTACTCTGCGCAGATCCGTCAGGTTTTACAGACCAGTCAGCAATGGTTTACCTTGCCTCAAGAACTGGCATTGCAAACGAAACTCACCGAACAATGGCACCAATATGAAGCATTGCAGCAGCAGTTCCAGTCATTACTTGATGAAGGGAGCACCTCGGATGCGAAAGATTTAATTAAACATTGATAAACCCCCAGCTAAGCTGGGGTGACTCGCATAGGTTTGACCGTGACAACGGTATAACTTCTTTGCTCGACCAAAAGTAAAGAGGATACAACCTATGCGAG
>CAIZDF010000172.1 GCA_903931645.1 uncultured Tolumonas sp. | reverse complement strand
TCACAACCCGAACTTGCGCCTATTTTTCCTGAGCAACGCGTGATTTATCTGCTCAATTGGGGAAAGCGTCTTATCCCTGCGTTGATTGTATTTAGTGGCTGTTTGCAATTGCAGTGGGGGAATGCGGCACATTGGCCAACGTTCATCGCGAGTTGTCTGTTTGCGTTGAGTTTACCGGTGCAGGGGTATTACTGGCTAGGACAACGAGCCGACACACAATTACCACCTTCGCTGTCTCGTTGGTACTTTGATATCAATCAGAAGATGAATTGCGCACCGTCAGTCAACCGACCCAGTTATTTTGATTTGGCAACGACACTGCGCAAAGCATTTGAGCAACTGGATCGGGTATTTTTGTTTCAGTGATTAATAGTTGGCTTTAATACCATAAGAAACCAAAATTTCTTTTAGGTGTTCCATAACTTCTTTTTTCGGGGGATGGACACCATCTAATTCGTATTTTTCACCCATGGCTGTCCATTTATGCTTACCCAATTCGTGGTAAGGCAGCATTTCTATTTTTTCTACCTTGCCTTCCAGTTCATCTCGGATAAATGCCCCCAGTGCGTGCGCACCGGCATCATCATCACTCCAGCCTGGCACCACAACATAGCGGATCCATATTGTTTTGCCTTTCTTGGCCAGATAACGAGCGAATTCCAGACAATATTTATTACTGACGTGAGTCAGCGGAATATGAATGTCATCATTCATATGTTTGATGTCTAACATGACCATATCGGTTTGATCCAATAAAGCATCTAACTCTGCATCGTAATGACGGATAAAACCGTTCGTGTCTAAACAGGTATGAATGCCTTGCGCTTTACAGGCTTTAAACCACTCGGTGACAAATTCTTTTTGTAGCGTCGCTTCGCCACCCGATGCCGTAACACCGCCACCAGATGATTTCATATATTGACGGTAAGCGAGCAGATCTTTCATCAGGTCATCGACAGTGACTTCTTTACCACCTTCGGTATCCCAGGTGTCGCGGTTATGACAATATTTACAGCGCATCAAACAGCCCTGCATAAACGCGATGAAACGGATCCCCGGGCCATCTACTGTTCCGCAAGTTTCAATAGAATGAATACGGCCTTTGATTGTCATAGTTAACTCCAGAATACTTCTTTATTAATGTTCATTTTATTACAGATTGATACGCTGAGCACGGAGACATAGTTCAAAGCTGGATATTAATCCATAAAAAAACCCCGACTGTTGCCAGCCGGGGTTTTTTACAGAACGAAGCTTATTACATGGACTGTGTGAAAGTACGGGTAATAACGTCTTGCTGTTGTTCTTTAGTCAGTGAGTTGAAACGCACTGCGTAACCAGATACACGGATAGTCAGCTGAGGATATTTCTCAGGATTTTCCATTGCGTCCAGCAGCATTTCACGGTTCATTACGTTCACGTTCAGGTGTTGACCACCTTCAATGTTCGTTTCGTGATGGAAGTAACCGTCCATCAGACCAACCAGGTTAGCTTTCTGTGAATCAGTTTCTTTACCCAGCGCATTTGGAACGATAGAGAAGGTATAAGAAATACCGTCTTTTGCGTAAGCAAATGGCAGTTTAGCAACAGAAGTCAGAGATGCTACCGCACCTTTCTGGTCACGACCGTGCATTGGGTTGGCACCTGGTCCGAATGGCGCGCCTGAACGACGACCATCAGGGGTGTTACCAGTTTTCTTACCATAAACCACGTTAGAGGTAATGGTCAGAACTGACTGAGTTGGGATCGCATTGCGGTAAGTTTTGCGATGCTGGATCTTAGTCATGAAGCGTTCAACCAGATCACAAGCGATGCTATCTACGCGCTCATCGTTGTTACCAAATTGTGGGTATTCACCTTCGATTTCGAAGTCAACAGCGATGCCGTCTTCGTCACGAATAGGTTTAACTTTCGCATATTTGATAGCAGACAGAGAGTCAGCAGTGATAGACAGACCAGCGATACCACAAGCCATAGTACGGATCACATCACGGTCATGCAGAGCCAGCTGAATTGCTTCGTAGCTGTATTTGTCGTGCATGAAATGGATGATGTTCAGCGCTGTGACGTATTGAGTTGCCAGCCATTCCATGAAATGGTCCAGACGGTCCATAACATCGTCGTAATCCAGGTATTCAGATTTAACTGGTTCAGTTTTAGGACCAATCTGAATTTTCAGTTTTTCATCCATACCGCCATTGATTGCGTACAGCATGGTTTTTGCCAGGTTCGCACGGGCACCGAAGAACTGCATCTGTTTACCAATCACCATTGGTGATACGCAACAAGCGATAGCATAGTCATCGTTGTTGAAATCGTTACGCATCAGGTCATCGTTTTCGTACTGAACTGAAGAAGTATCGATAGATACTTTAGCGCAGTATTTTTTGAAACCCATTGGCAGGTCTTCAGACCACAGGATGGTCATGTTTGGCTCAGGAGATGGCCCCATGGTGTACAGTGTGTTCAGGTAACGGAAAGAAGATTTAGTTACCAGAGTACGACCGTCAACACCCATACCACCCAGAGACTCTGTTGCCCAAATTGGGTCGCCAGAGAACAGTGTGTCGTATTCAGGAGTACGCAGGAAACGCACCATACGCAGTTTCATGATCAGGTGATCGATGATTTCCTGAGCGTCAGCTTCAGTCAACAGACCTTTCTGGATGTCACGTTCAAAGTATACGTCCAGGAAAGTTGCAGTACGGCCGAAAGACATTGCAGCGCCGTTCTGGCTCTTAACTGCGCCTAGGTAGCCGAAGTAAGTCCATTGTACCGCTTCTTGAGCTGTAGTTGCTGGACCAGAGATATCGCAACCGTATTTAGCGGCCATGATTTTCAGCTGGTTCAGTGCACGGTGTTGTTCAGAGATTTCTTCACGCAGACGGATAGTCGCTTCCAGATCTTCGCCAGCTTCCATTTTCGCTTGCAGAGATTTGAACTGAGCCAGTTTGTCAGCCATCAGGAAGTCAATACCGTACAGTGCTACACGACGGTAATCACCGATGATACGGCCACGGCCATACGCATCAGGCAAACCGGTGATAACACCAGATTTACGACAGTTCAGGATGTCTTTGGTGTAAACATCAAATACGCCCTGGTTGTGCGTTTTACGGTATTCAGTGAAGATTTTTTTAACTTGTGGATCCAGTTTACGGCCGTAAACTTCACAAGAGCCTTCAACCATTTTAATACCACCGAAAGCGACGATAGCGCGTTTCAGAGGTTTTTCAGTCTGCAGACCAACGATCTTTTCCAGATCTTTATTGATATAGCCAGCATCATGAGAAGTGATGGTTGACGGCAGGTCAGTATCAAAGTCTACAGGAGCATGAGTGCGGTTTTCTTCCTTGATGCCTTCCATGACCTGTTCCCACAGCTTAGCTGTAGCATCAGATTCACCAGCTAGGAAGGACTCGTCACCCTCATAAGGGGTGTAGTTTTTCTGGATGAAATCACGGGTGTTTACTTCTGACTGCCATGCACCAGGAGCAAAACCTTCCCAAGCTTTCAGACATTTTTCACTTAACTCTGCCATTTTTTCATTACCTCTTCGGTATTGATGTATGAATTTCCGGTATTAACACTAAAACCAAATTAGTGATGACGACGGAAAATGAACCAGTATGTAAGACCAACCATTACACCACC
>CAIZDF010000171.1 GCA_903931645.1 uncultured Tolumonas sp. | reverse complement strand
GGACATGATGCGCGTATTTAAAGGAAAATAAATGACCATATCGGACAATGCTGAATCGCAAATGTTAGCCTTGTTCCGAATACTGGTGGTCGTGGTGATTATCGGCGTGTTGGCGGCCAGTTTGCTGTATTTTGCGAATCAACGTCAGCAAGATGCCTCCGAAGTTGCACTGAAATTAAGAGCTCAATTATGGCGTGAGCGGCTGCCATTACTTCAGCAGCAATGGGGAATGCAATATAAGCCAGCGAATTGGACAATAGAAGGTTACCCGCTGCAAATGCACTCATCTGGTTGGCCGCTGATGACTAAACAAGAAGATTGTCTGGTGTTATGGAAAATCATACTGGCAGAAGAACCAAAACCATTGGTGCAAAAGGTGGTGCAACAAGCACATGGTTGTCGTTATGAAACTGAAACCGCAGTGCTAGATTATGATTTTCAACAACAATTAGTGCAGTTTTCTGCGATCGGGAATTAATTTTGCACATGCTTACTTGTGTAATGATTTACGCATAAGATACAGTGAATTAAGATTGAATCAGGCCTGCATCACTCTCAGCTGGCAAGATGAAATAACCAACAACTTTATAGACAGGAAAAAGTATGAAACGTAGTGCAGGTTTTACCCTGATTGAGCTGATTATTGTCATTGTTATTCTGGGTATTCTGGCGGTGACTGCGGCACCGAAGTTTATGAACATGCAAGGTGATGCACGAGCAGCTACCATCAATGCAATGAAAGGGTCTGTGCAGTCGGCTGCAAATATGGTTTATTCCAAAGCTGTTATTAAAGGTCTTGATAAAACAAATGCGGCGAATACAACTGTCGTTTTTGATGGAACTAATTATGCTTATATAACCTATGGATATCCGACTGCTACAACAAATGGTATTGGTGCAATACTGGATACCACTGATTGGACAATGGATACAACCTCGGTTAGCGGTAGTTTAATTTTCGTTCCAAAAGGCTTCACACCTACAACAGCGGGAACTTGTGGTGTTATTTATGCTCCAGCTACAGGAACAACCAGCACAACAGGTCCAGCAATTACAACAGCAATAGATGGTTGTTAATCAGAGTTAATATGACCAAATCATCAGGTTTCACTTTAGTTGAATTGGTATTGGTCATTGTCTTGCTCGGGGTGCTATCGGTGATGATCGCACCCCGTTTTTTTACCGCCTCCGGTTATGATCAGGTTGCCGCTCGTGATCAGCTGATCCAGTTATTACGCCAAGCGCAGCTACAAACCATGAACAACAGTGCAGAATGTCAGGTTGTTCATTTCGGTAATAACCAATCTTGGATCCCTGCCAGTACGGCTCAATGTTCAGTGCTGACGAGTGGTGAGCAGTTACTTTCCTTTGATGTTTGGGGCCGTCCTGCGACATCGGTAACCAGTGTGACACTGACTGGTGAAACCACGATGAAGGTTTGCATTGAAGCCGAAGGTTACATTCATGCGTGCTAGTCGACGCATCTCTTTTGGTTTTACTTTGCTGGAGCTGGTAGCGGGCATAGCGTTGTTTGCTGTCGTACTGTTACTCATTACTGGCGCTTTTCTGCCGATGATTAATAAACAAACCCAGCCCATTTATCAGGTCCGCGCGGCTGAGCTGGCACAAGCGATGTTGCAGGAAGCGTTGGCGCGTTCGTATGACGAAAACTCCGATCGTTCAGGGCAAACGGTCGCTGGCAAATATCAATATTGTGGCAGCATTGATCCGGCTAACAACTTAACTGAAACCAGCGCGGCTTTGGGGAGTTGTTCCACTACATTGGGGGCCGAAAGTGGTGAAACTTATACCACCTTTGATGACGTCGATGATTTTAATCTTTACTGCAACGCACCTATCACAGGCAGTGCATTTGCGCAGCTGCAAGGGCTGGATACTTCGTTGTATGAGAATTACAGCATCAAAGTCTGTGTGGAAAATGCACCGGAGCTGCTTGGTTTAACCACTCGCAATGATGTGGCAAAAAAAGTCACTGTGACAGTAACCACACCTGCGGGTGAGGCGATCCCATTTACCAGCTACCGGAGTAACTATTGATGCGTTATCGAGGGTTTACGCTGGTTGAGTTGGTAGTGGTGATTGTCTTACTGGGCATCATCGGCACCATTTCATCTCGTTTTATTGGTCAGACGGTGCAACTGTATAGCGATAGTACTATTCAGCAGCAACGTATCGCCGAAGCCCGGTTTGTATTGGAACGTCTGAGTCGGGAAATCGCCGGTGTTCATCCCTTCAGTTTGCGCGACCCGTTTGCTAGTAATGTGACATATCAAGGTAAATGCATTGAATACATTCGAATTTCTGCGGTCAGCTCTTATCTGGGGTCGGCGACGGCCAGTGCGGCATTGAGCGTGATTGAAAACCCGAATGATATTTTACAAACAGGCACTGTATCGGCGCTCTCTGTTGCTCGACGCGTCTCTGTGCATTCACAAGATGCCACCGATCTTTATTCTTCTGCAGACAACAATAGCGTCAAAGCAATCACTGCTTTTTCAGCGCTAAATAATAGTGCGACCTTTTCAGCTGCATTCAGTTCTGATTCAACGGGAAAACGCTATACCGTGCTGGATAAGAATGGCCCGGTTAGCTGGTGTATGTTTAATAATCAGCTTTATCGTTATGCAAACTACAATACGAATTATGGTACAGCAAAAACAGTGGATTGGTTTATCGCACAAGCGACAGCCGGTTCAGCTTACAGCAGTTTAATGGCGGAACATGTTAGCAGCAGTAGTTTGTTTAAAGTGACCGCACCGACGTTGTCACACAACGCAGCGCTTGATCTATCGCTACAGCTCACCACCGACAGTGACGGGAATAAACTGATCCTGAACCGGCGTATGCAGGTGAATTATGTCCCCTGATCGCAACTCATCGAATATACCTTTTGTTAAGTCGCAACAGGGGTCAATGCTAGTGATGGCAGTTTTTATTATTGTTATTTTTGGCTTGTTAGCCTCGGCATTGAGCAGCATTCTGAGTTCTTCACAAGATACCGTGAGTTACGAGGTTTTAGGTGTTAGGGCTCAGGCTACCGCGAATGCCGGTCTGGAGGCTGGGTTATATCGTGTTTTGCGTAACTCTCTGTCATGCAATCAGATTACGGATGGTTCAGTTATTCCTACGACGGTAGTCACTTTGATGTTAGATACAAATTCTATCGGATTGTCACAGTGTTCAGTGGTTGTATTGTGCGGACAGCGTCCAGCTGTTAGTAGCAGTTCAGCAACCTATTTTATTTTGAATAGCACCGGAACATGTATTGCTGGAAATAACCAATTAACAGCCACCAGAACTATTAAGTCAGAGGTGCGGCGGTGAAAAGCTTCTTTCGCTATTTGGTCACTCTATTGTTGTGCTGTCTGTGCCAGTCGGCATGGGCAGATGTTACCTTGATGGGAAATATGATAATTGGTGATGACAGCACCGCTGCTCTGGCCCCGACCGTACTCTTTACTTCCAGCAATTCTGTGTATACCCCAGTACATCCGATACATTTTTCTTTGTCGCAAAGTGGCACGGTGACAGGCATTACATTAAACCAGGCCAGTTCATTCAGTTTCGGTGCAACATTCATTGTCTGGGATAGCAGTAACAACATTCTGATTAATAGCACTGCGACAGATGCTCTGCCTGCCACGATCACCGGCTCTTGGAATTTGCCTGCAGGTGACTATCAGATGGCTGTTTTTGGTGCCTGCATACAAAAAGGTAAGAATGTAAAGTCGCAGATTGCTTCTTGTATCAATTCGAATGGTCAGCAGGAATGGCAGGATATTGCATTCACAAATATTACGTTATCAGATGTGCAATCTACCGCGCTGAATTTTATTAAACGCCAGCACATCGGTGATACATCCCCATTGCCACGTGTTTATCCTCCGATCCCAACAGGGAGTAGTGCGACTTATAATTTCACATTAACAGCAACCACTTCATTTACGGGGATACATTTATATCAATTAACTGATTTATATAATCGTGATGATCTAGTCGATTTATTTTCAGATGATTATCGTTTGAGGATTAAAAATACATCCTCTACTAGTTATATAGTGGATAAAAGTATCTCGGCTAATGGTGATCAGAATTGGAATGACGCATTTACTTTGCCTGCAGGTGAGTATCAACTCACGGTAGCAAAAACGAATTGGTTGTCCTTCATTATGGATGACATCGCCTGGGATGACATTGTGATCAATGCACAGAATTCCACTGTGAGTTATGAATGCAGCAAAATATTTCCCGCACCCGCTCAAGGGCGCAGTAGCACTGACTATATTAACCTGAAGAGTGGCAATAATTATGTTGGGTCGAGGATCACAGGGACATCCGGTGGCGTGTTGGGCTATAGCTTATCTTCCCAACTCTTGAATTTGGGTTATGTGCAGCAAAATAGCACCATCGCTGATGGTAACTGCGATCACCAATTATGTAAGGCGAGCTCGAATGCCAGTGCTATTTCGTTGCCTACCTCGCCGTTTCCGCTGGCCAGTAGTGGCACATCTCTAAACGTCGGTTATAACCAGACACAAATTTTGACAAACAGCGATGGTTATTTTTTCAATAGCATTACAACCAATTACCAATCGAGCCTTATTTTTTCTGTACCGGGATTGAAAATAAAAACACTCACTGTTGGCAGTGATTCTGCGTCAAAGTCGTTTACGGTGAAATTTGCAGCTGGAGAGTATTGGATCGAAAATCTAACTATGGGGGACAGTGCCTCCCTGGTGTTTGATGGCAATGTTATTTTGCATGTGAAAAATATGTCGCTCAGTTCTGCCAACCGAGTGAATAGCGCTGGGATCAATCAGAGCGGTGATCCATCAAAGCTGCTCGTGATCGTCTATAACTCACTCTATTTTGGTAATGCATCCACATTGTCGGGGTATGTGTATCAGACTGACGATGCCACTGGGCAGGTATATCTGACTTCGGCCTCTTATTTGTTCGGACGTGTCAATGCTCGAAGCGTTCAATTAGAGAATAACAGTACCATTGATGCGTCTGGTGCTACTTGCGGTGTAGTCAGTTCAGTCAATCACTATCAGCTTGAATACGTGTCAAATAATCTCACCTGTGAACCGGCGTCTATTACTGTTAAAGCGTGTTCTGATTCCGCTACTCCTTGTACAGTCAATTCAGAAGCAACAAACTCAGTAACATTAACCGCAGCCAATTCTTTTTGGTCTGCCAATCCTGTGACATTATCAGCGGGCATAGCCAAACCGACGTTGTCCCACTATGCTGCCGAAAGTGTAAAGCTAGGGCTTGGTTCAGGAACATTGGTTTGTTTAATCGATGGTAATGTTGATTCTTCCTGCAGCATTCCTTTTGTTACGTCCGCTTTTAAATTTGATATTCAGACATTTTATGCTGGCACGGCTAGCGATAACGTCAGTATCAGTGCGATCAAATCGGATTCGACCAGCAATATACCGAAATGTACTGCATTGTTGACTGGTACGCAGAACGTCAACTTTTCGTATCAATATGTGCAACCGACTACCGGTTCTCTTTCTCCTTCCATCAATGGTACCCAACTTAGCGGCACGACAGCCGTGCCGGTAACATTTGATAGTTTTGGCGTTGGCACAATCAAGCTGGCTTACAATGATGCAGGCGTTCTCGGTATTACAGCGCAATATAAGAAAAGTGATACTACATTAGGTGATCTGTCCTTTTCCGGTTCAGACAATGTGGCAGTACTCCCGTCTCAAATTCAGCTAACAGCGGCAGGGCTAACCGCCTGTAGTGGCACTTATGCTGATTGTACGGTATATAAAACCGTTGGCTCGCCATTTACGCTTTCAGCGCAAGCGGGATATCTAAATGGCACATCCTTTGTCCCGACCAATAATTTCACGCTAGAGTCGTCAGTGAAACCGTTCTTGCAGCATCAGCTGGTGGCTCCGGCTCCCCCCTCAGGGACATTACCGGCACTGGCTCAATCCACGTTAACATTTGCGGGCGGTGCGGCAACGGCTTCTATTAGCGAGAGTGATGTCGGCGTTTATCAATACAGGATCATGGCATCTGACGGTATCACGGGGTTTGTGCCATACCCAACCTATCAAGATGAGACAACGAAACTAACAGTGCCTAAATCGATTGATAATTGGAGTGCTCCGGTCGGTCGTTTTGTGCCTGCACAGTTAAAAGCAACACTTGTCGCCAATGGCTCACTAACAACGGATACCTGCGTAGCCGCGAACCAGGTATCAGCAACACTAGGTTACACAGGTCAGGCGCTGCGGTTTGCGACTGGGCCGATGCTGAGTGTTACTGCATTGGGCAGTGATGGCGCGACAGAAATGAAAAATTATCAGGGTGATTTTGCTAAGATCATCAAGATAACAATGCCTGGCAGCGCGAAATTTGTGGCCGCCATGACCCCGAGAAGTAGTGCGAATACACTAAACAGTACCGCCAGCTGGTCTGATGGTACTTGGACTACACCAGGTAATGCGTACACTCAGGTATATACATTTTCCGCAAATAATCAGTTCACTTTCGGCAAAACCAACACACCAGTAACGCCATTTGAAACGAGTCTGGTGGTCTCTACATTGGCTGATAGTGATGATGTTAAAGCGACATCATCTTTACCATTGACCTTTAATCCTATGGCGCCAGATGCCAGTGCATTTAAAGTTTATAGCGGTCGCCTGACGCTAGAAAGCGTTAATGGGGCAGAAAATAATGGCTTGGCATTACCTTTTTATATGCAGTATTGGAATGGTTCTGCATACGCCATTAATAGCACGGATAACTGCACTAGTTTGACCAGCAATGCTTTGCAAATGAATAATCTGACCAGCTGGACCGGTATCCCGTTGCGAGTCGCCAGTGCCACAAACGGCGTTGCGACTACCACGGCCTCGCTTTCCCCGGCTAAAGTGTCATCGGGTGCTGGAGCTATCAGTTTCACGGCGCCGAATGCTTCCGGTTGGGTGGATATTGCGGCTAGCTCATCATTACCGGATTGGATGAAAGATTTTACTCTTCCTTCAGGACTCTCACCTGCCCGCGCCAGCTTTGGTTACTATCGTGGCAATGACCGTTTAATTTATCGGCGCGAGGTGTTTGGCGGTCAATAACGGCTTTAATGCGTAAAGCTTGTTATGATCTGGCGATCTGATGAGTCAGGAGCTTGCTGATTGGGGCGGGGATTGGTAAAGTGGGGCGTTTTTCGCATCCCGTAATTACCCAGGATTCCCCGCATCATGTTCAAGAAGCTCCGTGGCCTGTTCTCCAACGATCTGTCGATCGATTTGGGTACCGCTAATACGCTGATTTATGTAAAAGGCAAAGGTATCGTGCTGAACGAGCCTTCGGTAGTCGCCATTCGTCAGGAACGTGGTGGTACTGCTAAATCTGTTGCTGCTGTTGGTCATGCCGCCAAGATGATGTTGGGGCGTACTCCGGGCAATATCGCTGCGATCCGTCCGATGAAAGATGGCGTTATTGCTGATTTTTCTGTGACTGAAAAAATGCTGCAGCACTTCATCAAACAAGTGCATGAAAACAACCTCATGCGTCCAAGCCCTCGTGTACTGGTTTGTATCCCATGTGGTGCAACACAGGTAGAACGTCGTGCGATTAAAGAATCCGCACAAGGCGCTGGTGCGCGTGAAGTTTATCTGATCGAAGAACCAATGGCTGCGGCAATTGGTGCGGGTTTGCCCGTGTCGGAAGCAACTGGCTCAATGGTTGTGGATATCGGTGGTGGTACTACCGAAGTGGCGATTATCTCTCTGAACGGCGTGGTCTATTCATCATCTGTTCGTATCGGTGGTGACCGTTTTGATGAAGCCATCATCAGTTATGTGCGCCGTAACTACGGCAGTCTGATTGGTGAATCAACTGCAGAGCGTATTAAGCATGAAATTGGTTCTGCTTATCGTAGTGAAGAAGTGCGCGAAATTGAAGTTCGTGGCCGCAATCTGGCGGAAGGCGTACCACGTAGCTTCACTCTGAACTCAAATGAAATTCTTGATGCACTGCAAGAGCCATTAAGTGGCATCGTTAGTGCGGTGATGGTCGCGCTGGAACAGTCACCTCCAGAATTGGCTTCCGATATCTCTGAAAAAGGGATGGTACTAACAGGCGGTGGTGCGTTGCTGCGTAATCTGGATCGTCTGCTGATGGAACATACCGGTATTCCTGTTGTTGTTGCGGAAGATCCGCTGACCTGTGTTGCTCGTGGTGGTGGTCGTGCTCTTGAGCTGATCGACATGCACGGTGGCGACCTGTTTCATTACGAATAACTGATCTTATCGGGCTACCGCTACGGTAGCCCCGAGCCGATAGCATCATGCGTACTATTTTCGGCAGGGGGCCATCCCTGCAACTCCGGTTATTTATTACTGTGCTGCTGTCGTTGGCGGGCATCGTTGCTGATGCCCGTTTTCATCTGTTTGACAGTGTCCGTCTGTATATTAATACCTTTGCCAGCCCGATGTTGCATTTAGCCAGTGTGCCGCGCGATGTCGTCGAAGGTGCCAGTCTGCAACTGCGCTCCCGCAGTGAACTCATGACCGAAAATCAGCAACTGCAACAGCAGTTATTTCTGTTGCGCAGCGATCTGTTACGTATGGCTGAGCTGAGTCAGGAAAACCGTCGTTTACGCGAGTTACTGGGATCACCGGTGACGCAGGATTCCCGCAAGCTAGTAGCACGGATCCTGTCGGTCGATTCTGATCCGTTTGTCTATCAGGTGGTGATCGATAAAGGTATCGAACACCATGTTTATGAAGGCCAGCCTGTCGTTAATGATCAAGGTGTGATTGGTCAGGTGGTCAGTGTTGGTAAGACTTCCAGTCGTGTACTGTTGATCACCGATGTCAGTCACGCATTACCTGTGCGTGTATTGCGTAATGATCTTCGCGCAATTGCTTCCGGTACCGGCAATATCAATGAGTTAACGCTGAAAAATCTGCCGAAAAATGTCGATATTCAGGATGGCGACATTCTGGTGACTTCCGGCATGGGCGGACATTTCCCAGAAGGTTATCCGGTGGCTAAAGTGGTGCGCGTCGCCAATGAAGAACAAAGCCCATTTGCGGAAATCAAAGCAGAACCGCTGGCGACATTAGATCGTTTACGGTATGTCTTGTTGTTGTGGGAAGATGCAAAGGCCATGGGGCCATTGGCAGTTATGAGTCCATCATCGGTAAATTCTACTGCGTCTGCGGCGGCATCAACCGATACTGAGAAAAATAAAGCGGCTGTTCCTGAACGCCATCCAACAACCGCTCCAGCTACGAAACCAGTGGAAAAAGTAGAGAAAAAAACGGGTACAACAGCGCACAAATCCGCTGTTAATAAAACAACTCACCAAAACACCAATAAAATTAAAGCGTCGACCACCATTGCAGCAACGAATGTGAAACATCAGGAGCACAGCCAGTGAGTAATTCATTGACCGGGCACGGTAAAGGTTCCATTTATTTAACCCTGATGGTCGCGATTGTTCTGACTATGGTGCCATTACCCGCGGCTATTGATATGTTCCGCCCAGATTGGGTGGGGTTGGTGGTGCTGTATTGGGTCATTGCTCTGCCGCATCAGATGAATGTGGTCAGTGCCTGGATTGTCGGTTTGGTCATGGACATCATGCTGGGGTCAACCTTAGGTATTCATGCACTGGGTATGGCGGTGATCTCTTATGCCGCGACGTCGCAATATCAGAAGATCCGTAATTATTCGGTTTGGCAACAGGCGTTAGTGATGGGCTCTTTGATCTTTATTGGGCAATTACTGATTTTTTGGGTTGAGCATTTGTTTGCGTCTCCACGCCTGAATACTCGGTTTGTCTGGGCCTCGCTGAGTTCTACCTTGCTCTGGCCATCCGTTTATCTCTTTTTGCGGTATATCCGCCGTCGTTTCAACATCAGGTAATCCATATGTCAGCCAGCATTGCGCTTTATCTGGCGTCTGCATCTCCCCGTCGTCGAGAGCTATTAGCTTTGCTGGACTATCCGTTTGCGGTGTTGTCAGTGAATGTGGAAGAGCAACGCCAGCCGCAAGAACTACCGGAAGTGTATGTACAGCGGTTAGCCCAAGAAAAATCGCAAGCAGGTTGGCTTGCGTGCCAAGGCGAGAAACCGGTGCTGGGAGCCGATACAATCGTGGTTTTTCAACAAGAAGTGCTGGAAAAACCAAGAGATTTCGCCGATGCTCAACGTATATTGCAGTTACTGTCCGGTAATACGCATACTGTTATGACGGCAGTAGCCCTTTCTTCGCAACATGGCTGTGAAGTGATACTGGTTAATTCACAAGTGACATTTCGTGAACTGAGTCAGGACGACATCGACTGTTATTGGCAAAGCGGAGAACCAGCGGATAAAGCTGGTGCTTATGGTATTCAGGGCATTGGTGGAAAATTTGTCTGCCACCTCAGCGGCAGTTATTCTGCCGTGGTGGGGTTGCCGCTGTTGGAAACGGATCAGTTACTGCATAAATATTGTCGCCATTCATGACTTCAGATTACTAAGGCTGAACTATGTCCACCGAATTGCTGGTCAACGTAACACCGTCAGAAACCCGGGTTGCCCTGGTCGATCACGGTATGTTGCAGGACGTGCACATCGAGCGTCAGGCTAAACGCGGAATTGTCGGTAATATTTACAAAGGCAAGGTCAGCCGGGTTTTACCGGGGATGCAGGCTGCCTTTGTCGATATCGGTATGGATAAAGCCGCTTTTTTGCACGCTTCCGATATCGTGCCACATACCGAATGCGTTGATGTTAAGGAAAAAGAACACTTTCAGGCCGGCAATATTGCGGAATTAGTCCGGCAAGGTCAGGACATCATGGTACAGGTGGTGAAAGACCCTATGGGCACCAAAGGGGCCCGCCTGACCACGGATATTACCTTGCCATCCCGTTATCTGGTTTTTATGCCGGGCAGTGCGCATGTCGGTGTTTCTCAACGAATCGACAGCGAAGAAGAGCGTGAACGCTTAAAACAGATCGTCACCAAAAATGTGGATGAACTGGGCGGCTTTATTGTGCGTACCGCCGCCGAAGGCGTGGGCGAAAAAGAGCTGGAACAAGACACCATCTTCTTAAAACGACTCTGGCGTAAAGTGCTGGAGCGTCGGCAGAAATACCCGACTTGCCATGTGTTGTATGCGGAGTGGAGTTTAGCATTCCGTATTTTGCGCGATTTTGTCGGTGATGAGCTGGATAAGATCCGCGTCGATTCACGCCAAACCTTTGAACAGCTTTGTCAGTTTACCGATGAATTCGTGCCAGAGATGAGCGCCAAACTGGATTACTACTCCGGTGAATCACCAATTTTTGATTTATATGATGTTGAAAATGAAATACAACGCGCGCTGGAACGCAAAGTTGAGCTGAAATCGGGTGGTTATCTGATCATCGATCAGACTGAAGCCATGACTACCATCGATATCAATACCGGTGCTTTTGTTGGCCATCGGAATCTGGAAGAGACCATCTTTAATACCAACGTCGAGGCGACAGCGGCGATTGCCCGTCAACTGCGTTTACGCAACCTTGGCGGTATTATCATTATCGATTTCATCGATATGCAAAGCGAAGATCATCGTCGACGCGTATTG
>CAIZDF010000170.1 GCA_903931645.1 uncultured Tolumonas sp. | reverse complement strand
GCCTGGTCTTTAAGATTTTTTAAGCGGCCATACAGGTCGATTTCGTAAGCGCTCATACCAAGCGTAGCGGTGTCTTTGTTACTGATACTATCTGTTCCACTATAAGTCGCCGGAATACGCTGACGCGTCTGCGAACCTGATGCAGACAGGGTAGGTAATTGAGCTGCACGTTGGATCTGATATTGCGCTTGATAGGCTTCAACATTCAGCATCGCGACCCGAAGGTCGCGATTATTTTGTAAAGTGGTATCAATTAATTTTTGTAATGCAGGGTCAGTAAATACTTGCTGCCAGTTCGTCGCCTGCTGGGCTGTTTTTACCATAGTTGCATAGTTTGTTGGTATCGGTGCTGCAGGGCGATGATAGTCAGGCGCCAACGAGCAACCGGTTAATAAGGCCGCGATAAATAATGCGATAGGGCGCTTAATCATGATCTGTCTCCGCAGCGATCTGTATTTGTAATGAATGACGATGTTTACTGAAATATTTCATGACCAGCACGAAGAAACTAGGTACATAGAAAATAGCCAGAACCGTTGCTGCGATCATCCCGCCGGTAACCCCTGTTCCAATAGCATGACGGCCACCGGCGCCGGCACCGGTGCTGATGACTAATGGTAAAACGCCCAGAATAAATGCTAATGAGGTCATTAAGATAGGGCGTAGGCGCATGCGAGAGGCTTCAATTACGGCTTGGCGAATGCCCATCCCTTTATCGAATAATTCTTTCGCAAACTCGACGATCAAAATGGCATTTTTCGCGGCCAGACCAATGGTGGTCAGCAAGCCAACTTGGAAAAAAATGTCGTTGGAAAGTCCTCGTAGGGTAGCAGCAGCAAGAGCGCCTATCACACCTAAGGGAACTATCAGCATGACAGAGAATGGGATCGTCCAACTTTCATACAATGCGGCCAAACACAAGAACACAACCAGTAGCGATATTGCATATAACAGCGGAGCTTGATTGCCAGATTGCTGTTCCTGATATGAAAGCCCGGTCCATTCATAGCCAATGCCTTCGGGTAACTGACTGATCAGACGTGCCATGGTTGCCATAGCTTCACCGCTGGTATAACCCGCAGCTGCCTCGCCGGTAATTTCAATCGCAGACGAGCCGTTATAACGTTCCAGACGAGGGGAACCGTAACTCCATACCCCTTCAGCGAAAGATGAAAATGGCACCATTTTTGTTGTATCGGCACTGTTTTTGACATACCAGAGTTTCATGTCTTCCGGTTGCATGCGGAAAGGCGCATCAGCTTGAACATAAACCTTTTTTACGCGTCCACGATCAATGAAATCATTGACATATTTTGAGCCCCACGCGGTGGAAAGTGTGGTGTTGATATCACTGACACTGAGCCCTAATGCCATGGCTTTTTCATAATCGACATTAATATTGTATTGCGGGGTGTCGTCCATACCATTGGGTCGTACGCTTGTCAGCGAAGGTTCTTTTGCTGCCATGCCGAGTAACTGATTACGCGCAGCAATGAGTTTGTCATGGCCAAGGCCGCCACGATCTTGCAGGTATAAATCGAAACCGGTGGAGTTTCCCAACGATGGAATACTCGACATGTTAAATGCATAAACGCGGGCTTCTTTGATCTGAGAGAAATAATGCATGGCGCGGCCAATTACTGCGCTTGCCGCGTCATCTGCTGATTTACGTTCACTCCAATCTTTCAGTTTGACAAATGCGAGCCCCATATTTTGCCCACTACCGGCAAAACTGAACCCAGCGATGCCCATTACCGAGACAACATCTTTCTTTTCTTTGGTTGTAAAATAGTTGGTGATGTTATCTAAAACCTGAAGTGTTCTTTCCTGTGTCGCGCCAGCAGGAAGCTGCACCATCGTCATAACAACCCCTTGATCTTCATCTGGCAGGAAGGAGGTCGGCATACGAACGAATAACCAGGCTAACCCGACTAACAACACGGCATAGATGGCCAACATGCGTCCACTGCGTTGCAGCACTTTACCCACGGCAGTGCGATAACGCCGGGAGTTGCGGTCAAACATGTGGTTAAACCAGCCGAAAAAACCGGTTTGAATACCATGATGGCCTTTAGATACGGGCTTGAGCATGGTGGCACATAATGCCGGCGTCAAAATTAACGCTACAACGACAGACAATGCCATTGCAGAAACAATGGTCAGCGAGAATTGGCGATAAATTGCCCCAGTAGAACCACTGAAAAATGCCATGGGAACAAATACCGCAGACAGCACTAATGCGATCCCAACCAAAGCGCCTGTTATTTGATCCATCGATTTACGGGTTGCTTCGATTGGTGACAGACCTTCTTCCGACATTACTCGTTCAACGTTTTCAACCACCACGATTGCATCATCGACCAGCAAACCGATAGCTAACACTAATCCGAACATGGTGAGTGTGTTGATGGTGTAGCCAAAGGTTGTCATGATGCCGAATGTGCCAAGCAAAACAACAGGCACTGCAATAGTCGGTATAAGTGTTGCGCGCAGGTTTTGCAGAAACAAAAACATGATGAAGAAGACTAAAATGACGGCTTCAATCAGTGTCTGTGCAACCTCCGAAATAGAGATCTTAATGAAGGTCGTGGTATCAAATGGGTAAACCACTTTCAGGCCAGCAGGGAAAAACTTCGACAACTCAGTCAATTTCGCTTTGACCAGATTAGCGGTATCGAGCGCGTTAGCGCCACTGGCTAAACTGATGGCAATGCCAGAAATTGGTTTTCCATTGAAACGACTGTCGGAATCATAATTTTCTGCACCCAGCTCAACTCGTGCTACGTCACGTAACCGAACTTGCGAGCCATTCGTATTTACTTTCAGCAGAATGTTTTTAAACGCGTCGACGCTGGTTAAGCGACCTTGCCCGGTGATAGTGGCGTTAAATTGTTGTCCCGGCACAGCGGGAGTTGCACCTAATTGACCGACTGAGATCTGGGTGTTTTGTGCGGTGATAGCAGTGGTAACATCGCCCGGTGTCAGGTTGAAACTGTTGAGTTTGTTGGGATCTAACCACACGCGCATCGCATATTGCGCACCAAAAACTCGAACCGAACCAACACCTTCTAATCGACTAAGTGGCTCTTTGATATTAGTCACTAGATAGTCGCTGATGTCAGATTTATCCATCTGACCATTTTCTGAAATAAGACCTGCAACGAGTAAGATTGACGAGGTAGATTTCTGAACAGTAACACCTTGATCTTGAACAGTTTGCGGCAAGGTGCTTAACGCTTGCTGTACTTTGTTTTGCACCTGAACCTGTGCCGTATCTGCATTGGTTCCAGCCAAAAAGCTAATAGTAACAGTGACATTTCCGCTGGAGTCACTTTGCGACGACATATACAACAGGTTATCGATACCGGTCATATTCTGTTCTAGCACCTGGGTGACACTGTCTTCTACCGTTTTTGCTGATGCACCTGGGTAACTGGCGCTGATTTTTACGGAAGGCGGTGCAATAGTCGGATATTGCTCAACGGGCAAAGTATGAATGGCCATGGCGCCCGCCAGCATAATAACGATGGCGATCACCCATGCGAAAATCGGACGATCAATAAAAAATCTGGACATAACGACTCCGCAGTTAATTATTGTTTAGTGTTCAGACTGGCCGTAACCAATGAGGCAGGATCAACATTTTTTGCGTTGATTTTCATTCCGGGCTGCACTTTTTGCGCGCCGTTTACAATGATCCGATCGCCCGCATTTAGGCCATCTTTAACTAACCAGTTGTTATCAACACTGCGGGTGGTGGTAAAGGCTTTTTGTTCCACCTGATCTTGAGCATTCACTACCAATACTGTCGCATTTCCCCGAGGGTCATGGCTGACAGCCAGTTGAGGCACTAATAAAGCGTCTTTTAATGTGGCTTCACCTAACTCTGCACGCACGAACATACCAGGCAATAGTTGCTGATCATGGTTAGGGAAAATTGCTCTGACAGTGACACTGCCGGTGCTTTCATCCACCGTCACATCCGAGAATTGCAATTTGCCGTTTTCGGTATAATAAGAACCATCGTCTAGCAACAGTTTTACTTTTGCCTCTTGCGGACCGGCACTTTCTAATTGGCCATCAGTTAGCGCTTGTTTTAGTTTCAACAAATCCGTACTAGATTGGCTTACATCCACATACAGCGGATCAAGCTGTTGAATGGTAGTTAATGCGGTAGTTTGTTGTGCTGTAACCAATGCGCCTTCAGTGATGGTTGATTTTCCGATACGACCAGAAATAGGCGAGGTTACTTTGGTATATGCCAGATTGATCTGAGCCGTATCGACCGCGGCTTTAGCAGAAGAGATATCAGCGGCCGCTTCTTTCCACAGCGCTTGTGCATCATCGAAATCTTGCTGGCTGACGCCTTTAGTTTTTAGTAAATCACGATAGCGTTCCGCTTTAATTCGTGCAGTGGCCTCTGTTGCTTTGGCGCGTTCTAATGTTGCTTTGGCACTGGCAAGACTGGCGTTATAACTCGCCGGATCGATCTGATAAAGTGTCTGACCTGCTTTAACATCGCTGCCTTCTTTGAAAAGTCGTTTAATCACAATCCCACTGACCTGAGGGCGAACTTCCGCAACGCGATAAGCACTAGTGCGGCCGGGTAGTTGCGAATGAAGCGTCAGCGGTTGAGGCTGCAGTGTGACGATATTTACTTCAGGAATTTGGCCCTGTTTGGCTGTTGGCGTCTTTTCTTTTGAGGCATCACAACCTGTCAGTGACAATATAGTCGTTAGTAAAATAAAGCAGGTTGATAGACGTGAAACCGAATTATTTTGCATAGTAACCTCGGGTTAATATTTATGATTCATTTTTATTGAAGTAATGATTTTTGGGCTTTTATTTAAATAAGAATTTAAGGGAGTGTTGCATCGGAAAAATAAATAAGGTCAGTCAGCTTTCTGATGAATTTAACAATAAATAACATTGCATTACTTATTATCCAGATACATTAGATAATTTAAAAAACCGGTCCATAACAGACCGGAAATGGTTACTTAGTGTCAAGATATGAAAAGATGACGATGTATCAAGACAACTGCACTATAAGTTTGAATTGTTAATCAAATTTGTCAGGAAACGTTTTTTTGTAAACGGATTTCAACAGAGGTCGGTAATAGCGGTGTCTTTGGAAAGGTTAGATTTACGGGGATGCAATACATGTTAGTACAAAAAGTAACCACACAAGGCATACCGTTAATTATTGAATGCCCATGTGTAGTATCAATCAACTTACTTCGTTTCTTTGCTCATTTCTTTAAAGTCATTACCAAAATCAGCGGGCACACCCAGCTCTTTGTCTAAATCAAACATCATGGCATGAGCTACGTTTGAGATTTGCGTATTGGCATAGTTGGGTTTGTTGCAATAGTCATCAAATCGACGGAAGAAATCGTCGGCAGACATGGTGGTGTATTGGATATCATGGATCAGACTGTACGCGCTGACAAAACCGGCAATCCAATGCATATCCATAACATGAGAAAAGCTTTTACTACGGCTTTTGTTATATTCAGTGCAAGTTTGCCCACCCGCGCCGATCATGGAAAAACCATGTGTGAACTTTGGTGGCTCAGTCGGCGCAGTTTCTGCCATACAGGTTAAACTTAACAACAGTAACCCGGAAAGCGATGTTTTTAGTTTCATATTCATAACCGTCGTAATGTTAGAAGAAAAAATTCAGATGGATAATACTCAAGCATTTTGACGACATTTTCCAGATGCATGATGTTTCTTGTGGGGACTCGGAGGTGTATTTTCGTTGTGGTGAAGGAATAGAGTTTTACAAATGCGGCCTTAATGTTATTTATTTAATATTCGACTTAAAACCTCACTGGCATTATCAGCTTCATTTTTTTCAATCATGGAACCTAATAACGTAATCAAATCGGTCAACTGTCGGGGTTGGAAACCAATATTCAACGCTATTTGCAGATGACGGCTTAGCTGCATGTTCAGGCCCTTTAAACTGGCTAATGCTGCAATTGTTACAATCTCACGAGACTGAAAATCAAGATTATCTCGACTCCAAATATCAGCAAAAAGATGTTCTTTGATGAAGGTATCAATCGTGGGTATAAATGATAATGCAGGGCCTGTTTCCTGCGCACCAAGCAGTGCTATTTGCATTTCACAGCCCAATTTAATTTTGCTTTTTTGTTCTGGTAGCTGGGTCGGTTCTTTACCTATTTCATCAATAATGCCACTAGATTGTCGAGATGCTAATACGCGGATAAAGGTGTTAATGGCATTAATACTGCGCGGAAACCCAACAT
>CAIZDF010000169.1 GCA_903931645.1 uncultured Tolumonas sp. | reverse complement strand
TTTGAGCAGTTGAACAATCAAAACGTTAAAGTGCTGAGTATGCGCAATAAAGCCAACCGGCTGGAAGAGTTGTTTGTTTCATTAGTAGAAAAAGGACGTCAGGCATGAATAGCGCCGTTTACTGGATTGCATTCCAGAGCTTGGTTCGTAAAGAGATTAATCGTTTTACCCGAATTTGGATCCAAACATTAGTGCCACCCGCGATCACCATGACACTCTATTTTGTCATTTTCGGCAATCTGATCGGCAGCCGGATTGGTGATATGCATGGTGTGACGTACATGCAGTTTATTGTACCGGGTCTGATCATGATGTCGGTGATCACCAATTCTTATTCAAATGTCTCTTCGTCATTTTACAGTGCGAAGTTCCAGCGCAATATCGAAGAGTTGTTGGTAGCACCGGTGCCGAATTATCTGATCATTTGGGGTTTTGTCGCCGGTGGTGTGGCGCGTGGTTTGTGCGTCGGTGCAATTGTCACGGCGGTGTCATTATTCTTTGTGCCGTTTCATGTGCATGATCCGGTCAGCGTATTCATCATGTTAGTGCTGACGGCGATCCTATTCTCGCTAGGTGGGTTGTTGAACGCGATTTTTGCGAAGAGTTTTGATGATATCAGCATCATTCCGACGTTTGTGCTGACACCGCTGACTTATCTGGGTGGGGTATTTTATTCCATTCAATTATTACCCCCATTCTGGCAGGCCGCCTCGCATGTAAACCCGATCATTTATATGATCAATGGTTTCCGTTACGGCTTTATCGGTATCTCTGATGTACCAATGTGGACATCCTACCTGGTGGTGTCGCTGTTTATTCTGGCGCTGTATACCACTTGCTGGTGGCTGGTGAAGAAAGGTACGGGTTTACGTCATTAATCAATTTGCCAGAAACAAAAAAGCCTCCTTGCGGAGGCTTTTTTTATACTCTGTAATATCTGAATCAATGTTCAAACATGGCAGAGATAGATTCTTCATTGCTGATACGGCGAATAGCTTCTGCCAGCATTGGTGCCAGAGTCAGCTGTTTCACTTTACCCAGTGCACGAATTTCATCGCTCAACGGAATAGAATCGGTAATGATCACTTCATCAATCACTGATTCAGCAATGTTTTTCGCTGCCAGACCAGAGAAGATTGGGTGAGTGGCATACGCAAATACACGTTTAGCGCCGCGCTCTTTCAGAGCTTCAGCAGCTTTGCACAGCGTACCACCGGTATCGATCATGTCATCAACGATAATGCAGTCACGGTTTGCTACGTCACCGATCAGGTGCATAACCTGAGAGACGTTAGCGCGTGGACGGCGTTTATCGATGATAGCGATGTCAGTTTCATCCAGCAGTTTAGCGATAGCACGCGCACGTACTACGCCACCGATATCCGGAGAAACAACAACAGGATCTTCCAGTTGACGTGATTTCATGTCTTCCAGCAGAACTGGGCTACCAAATACGTTATCAACAGGAACATCGAAGAAGCCCTGAATCTGCTCAGCATGCAGATCGACTGTCAGAACGCGGTCAACACCCACGCTGGACAGGAAATCAGCAACAACTTTTGCAGTGATCGGTACACGTGAAGAACGTACACGACGATCCTGACGAGCATAGCCAAAGTAAGGAATTACCGCGGTAATACGACCAGCGGAAGCACGACGCATGGCATCAACCATAACAATCAGTTCCATCAGATTGTCATTGGTAGGAGCACAGGTTGATTGAATGATGAATACATCACTACCACGTACATTTTCGTTGATTTGTACGCTGATCTCTCCATCGCTGAAGCGACCTACGGCTGCACTGCCAAGTTTAGTAAAGAGGCGGTCGGCAATCTTTTGCGCTAATTCCGGTGTGGCGTTACCGGCAAACAGCTTCATGTCAGGCACGGGATTAAACCTCTGGGTTTGTCCAGTTGGGGGTGAAGGCTAGCAGGAAATGTTGACGGTGCAGACATCTCAAGCATAAACCTGTTGCAAAACGACATGAAGGGGTGATAAGTTTTTCCCTCTTGCTACAAAACCATGTAGCCATGTCGGCATCAACGCCAAAATTTCTCTGGCATGGGCTTCATGTTCAAACTCCGCGAACACACAAGCACCAGTACCGGTCATTCTTGACGGGGCGTATTCTATCAACCAGCGTAAGGCCTTTTCAACCTCGGGGTAATTCTTTTTCACCAAAGGTTCGCAGTCGTTATGCCAATCACCCTGTTGTAATTCGGACCATTGCTGCTTTGGTGTGTCCCGTTTGAGATCAGGATGTTGAAAAACAGCAGCAGTTGAGACATGGCACGGTGGCACTAAAACCAGATACCATTTCTCGTTTATTTCCACCGGTTGTAACTGTTCACCAACCCCTTCGGCAAATGCCGCATGACCGCGCACAAAAACTGGCACATCGGCACCTAACTGACGGCCCAGCTCGGCCAGTTCATCAATGGGTAAATGAATTTGCCAGAGATGATTGAGTGCAACCAATGTGGTTGCCGCATCAGACGAACCTCCGCCAATGCCACCGCCCATCGGTAAACGTTTATCCAGCGCAATCATGACACCAAGTGGTGCCGCAGAATGCTGCTTTAATAACATAGCGGCCCGATATATTAGGTTTTGCTCCAGCGGTACATCAGCCAGCGCCGGTTCAATCGTTACCTGATTGCTGTTATTGGTGTGAAAACGTAGCCAGTCGCAGTGATCAAGAAAGATGAATAGCGTCTGTAATTCATGGTAACCATCGGTACGACGACCATTGATGTGTAAAAACAGATTCAGTTTGGCTGGGGCAGGCCATGCGATAGTGTTGGTTTGCGTCATTGTGTCACCAGTTCCCAATCATTGATCACCAGACGGAGTTCGGTTTGTTGACCTTTAAAGGTGATTTTTTCTGGCATCATCCAACCATCAACTTCCTGGTAGCTTTGATATTGCATCTGCCAGTTGGGTGTTTTGATGTTGGTTACCTGCCCAGTTGCATTGATGTCATAATCGGTGTCGCCGGGTAGACCTTTGATCCATAACGGCAGTTTATAGAGCGGCATTTGCCAGCCGGTTAAGCGATAGACAAGATATTCTGCATCGGTGCCTCGGTATTCACGGCCTTTATCATCGATAATAACGACTTTATCGCCTTCTTTACTCATTTCCATAATACGGGTGCCAAGCAGGCTGGTCAGATTAAGATGATAGTCATCGCCATTTTGTTGCCAGTGGATACGTGCCGAGCCTTTTTTCTCTGGTGTGATAATGGCCAGCTTACCGGAGATGGTCCAGTGGGTAATATTTTCCAGCTTCTGACGCTGCATGCGCCAGCTGGCGTTATCCAGTTGATGCTGTTGTGAGGTACACGCGCTCAGAATTAGCAGGCAAAAAAGCAATGATAGTTGTTGTAATGTTTTCACAAAGCCTCCTTTAACGATGCGACAGTATATACACTTCATACTTGAAGTTGCAGCGTCGTTGCCAGCGTTCACTTATCGCCTTGTTGCAACACCAATGACTTTGGATATCGGCGCTGGTGCTTTGCTTTCAAAGATCGCCACTTTTTCGTAGAATGGCTGCCTTAAATTAGCTGACGAGTCCGCAGCCTGATGCATCATCTGTTTGTGCTGGGGGTAAACCATAAGACGGCGTCGTTGTCATTGCGTGAGCGAGTGGCCTTTGGGCCGGAGCGCATTGACGATGCTTTGGCGGCGTTAACATCGGTCCCCGGTGTCAGGGAAGGGGTGATTCTTTCCACCTGTAATCGTACTGAACTTTACTGTGCTGTTGATAGCGGCGCTAGTGAAGAGGTAGCCCTATGGCTGTCACATTTCCAGCATCTGACGGAAGATGAGCTCCAGCCGGCGTTATATCAGTTGCAAGATGGTGAAGCGGTTCGACATTTAATGCGCGTCGCCGCTGGGCTGGATTCGCTGGTCTTGGGTGAACCGCAGATCTTAGGTCAGGTGAAACAAGCGCTGGATACCGCCAGTAAACAAGGTGCAGTGAAAGGGCTGTTGAATCGCTTATTCCAACGTACCTTTGGTGTCGCAAAACGCGTGCGTACCGAAACGGAAATCGGCGCTTACGGGGTTTCGGTTGCCTATGTTGCAGTGACGCTGGCTAGGCAGATTTTCGGAGATCTGTCGCAGGTCAAGGTGTTGCTGATAGGGGCCGGTGAAACCATTGAGCTGGTTGGACAACATTTGTATGGCCATTCAGTCTCACAAATGACCGTCGCCAACCGTACGTTGATCCGCGCACAATCGATTGCAGGCGCATGGCAAGCGGATGTCATTACCTTAAAGGAGATCCCGCAGGTATTGCCGGATGTCGATCTGGTGATCAGCTCGACCGCCAGTCCGTTACCGATCTTAGGTAAGGGCTTGGTCGAGCGGGCGCTAAAACAGCGACGTAATAAGCCGATGTTGCTGATTGATATTGCTGTGCCACGCGATATTGAGGAAGAAGTCGGTGAATTGTCCGACGCTTACCTGTATACCGTGGATGATTTGCAAAACATCGTCGCAGAGAATCAGCGGCATCGAGAACAGGCAGCGCGGCAAGCAGAGCAAATCGTGCAGGATGAACGCGAACAGTTCATGAACTGGTTCCGCAGTTTATCGGCGCAAAACCATGTGCGCCTTTATCGCCAGCAGGCTGATGACATACGCCAGGAACAGTTAACGCTGGCGTTACGCAAACTTGAGCAAGGTGAAGATGCGGCAGCGGTGTTATCTGAGCTGAGTGAGCGACTGACCAACAAACTTATTCATGCGCCAACTGAGGCGTTACGCCAAGCGGGCGAAGCCGAAGATAAAAGCTTGTTATTATTATTGAGTCAGGCCTTACGACTCGACGAAAAAAATTAAATATCACGCAAATTGCGCTGATCAAAAAACAAATCAAACAGGAATGCTATGAAAGAAACAGTGATCAGAAAACTGGAAGGACTGATGGAGCGCTATGAAGAAGTTCAGGCGCTGCTGGGTGAACCGAATGTGGTTTCCGATCAGGAAAAATTCCGTGCTCTGACCCGGGAATATTCGCAACTGGGTGAAGTAGTTGCGGGTTTCCAGCAATATCAGCAGGCAGAAGCTGATCTGCAAGCCATCGAAGAGATGTTGGCGGGCGACGATGCTGAAATGAAAGCCATGGCACAAGATGAGCTGGCCGATGCTAAACAGCTGATTGAGCGCGTAGAAGCTGAGTTGCAGGTATTACTGCTGCCAAAAGATCCAAAAGATGACAGCAACTGTTTTCTGGAAATTCGAGCCGGTGCCGGTGGTGATGAAGCTGCGATTTTTGCCGGTGATCTGTTCCGTATGTATTCCAAATATTCTGAACGTCGCGGCTGGCGTATGGAGATCATGAGCACCAGCGACGGTGAACATGGTGGCTATAAAGAGATCATCGTCCGTATGGAAGGTGAGCGTGTGTTTGGTGTGATGAAATTTGAATCGGGCGGTCATCGTGTGCAGCGCGTACCGGAAACCGAATCTCAGGGCCGCGTACACACGTCCGCCTGTACGGTGATGGTGTTGCCGGAGATCCCGGAAAAAGAGATCCCGGAAATCAACCCGGCGGATCTGCGTATCGATACTTTCCGTGCTTCGGGTGCCGGTGGTCAGCATATCAATAAAACCGACTCGGCCATTCGTATTACCCACATTCCAACCGGTACTGTGGTTGAGTGTCAGGATGAACGTTCACAGCATAAAAACAAAGCGCGAGCGATGTCCGTGCTGGCGGCGCGTTTAGCGCAGCAGGAAGAAGATAAACGTCGTGCAGAAGCCGATTCCACGCGTCGTAGTATTTTGAGTACCGGCGATCGTTCTGACCGCATTCGTACCTATAACTACCCACAGGGGCGTGTCAGTGATCATCGTATCAACCTGACACTTTACCGTTTGTCGGAAGTGATGGAAGGCGATCTGGATTGCCTGTTGCAACCACTGTTGCAGGAATACCAAGCTGATCAGCTGGCTGCGTTATCAGACAGCAATTAATCGACAGCCACTAACAGAGAGCCACTCATGCAAATAGCGTCCCTGCGTCAGCAGTTGATCCAGCGTTTTGCCGATAGCGACAGTGCAGCACTGGATGCGGATTGTCTGTTATGTGCGGTATTAAGTTGTACTCGTACTTTTTTGCGTACCTGGCCGGAACAAGCACTAACACCAGAACAAGTTGAACAATTGGAACAACTCGCGATTCGTCGCGAACAAGGTGAACCGGTCGCTTATATTCTTGGCGTGCGCGAATTCTGGTCGCTGCCGATACAGGTTTCGCCGGCGACGTTAATTCCACGCCCAGATACTGAATGTTTGGTGGAATGGGCGCTAAGCCTGTTACCAGAACGCGGACAAAGCTTAAAAGCGCTGGATCTGGGCACCGGCACCGGCGCGATTGCACTGGCGCTGAAATCGGAATGTCCGGGTTTAACCATGTGGGCGTTAGAGCGCGAACCGGCTGCATTGGAATTGGCACGGCGGAATGCGGCGCGGTTAGGTTTTTCAGTCAAATTTCTGGCGAGCAACTGGTTTTCAGTGCTGAATGAACAAAATTTCCAGCTGATTGTCTCTAATCCGCCCTATATTGATGCCGCTGATCCGCATCTGGCGCAGGGTGATGTCCGTTTTGAGCCACTCACTGCACTGGTTGCCGAAGAAGATGGCTTGGCGGATATTCGCCAACTGATTGATCAAGCTCCGGAATATCTGGCTGATGGTGGTTGGTTGTTGCTGGAGCATGGTTGGCAACAAGCGCAGGCAGTTCGTGAATTACTGTTGGCACGCGGTTTTCATGCAGTCATGACAAGACAAGATTTGGGTGGTCAGGATCGCGTTTCTGGCGGCCAATGGTTCGGTGATGTTGCAAGGTAGTACGCAAATGAACATTACACATGATACTGATTTTGAAGGTTTAGATATTGCGATGCTGGCGCTGATGGCGGCAGAAGATGTGCAGGGGCAGCCGGTTTTAATCGACGGCTTGCAGCAGCTACGTTTGTTGCGCACAGCCATTCGTCCGTATGTGACGGCATGTGATATCACGCAACGCCGCCAGCAATTACTGCATGCGTTTTATAATGAGCTGCAGTTTGCGGGCGACTGGGAACATTATTATGCCGCAGAAAATTGTCTGTTGGATAATGTGTTGACCCAGAGCAGTGGCTTACCGATCACCTTAGGTATTGTGTTAATGCATCTGGCGAGCTCGGTAGAAATACCGGTACGCGGTGTTTGTTTCCCCGGTAATTTTTTACTGCTGTTTCCTGAAGATAAACCCGTTTTTATCGATCCATTTACCGGTGAAGAGTGGGATGCAGCCCAGCGCTCGCTAATGTTGCGAGCAACGCTGGGAGATTTGACGACAATGGACAGCAAATACACCAAAGAGGCGGATCAACGTCAGATTTTATTGCGATTATTAAGTGTCACCAAAGCCTGTATGTTACAAAGCCGTCGTTTGCCGGAAGCATTACGGGCCAGTGAAGTATTATTGAAAATGAACCCGGATGATCCGTATGAAATTCGTGATCGGGGTTTAGTGTATGAACAATTAGAATGCCCGCAATTAGCGGCCAACGATTATTCATATTTTATTGAACAATGCCCGCAAGATCCGGTCGCTGCTGTGCTGAAAATGCAGCTGGCTTTTCTGGATCATGGCGCAACAACTTTGCACTGATGGAGTGAGGAATGAAACAGAAAGTCGTTCAGTTTAACGGGATCAATGTTGCTAACGATCAGCCATTCGTGCTGTTTGGTGGCATGAACGTATTGGAATCGCGCGATCTGGCGATGTCGATCTGCGAAACCTATGTCACTGTGACTGAAAAACTGGGCATTCCACTGGTATTTAAAGCCAGCTGGGACAAAGCCAATCGCTCTTCTGTTCACTCCTACCGTGGCCCGGGCA
Source organism: uncultured Tolumonas sp. (assembly GCA_903931645.1). Classification (GTDB taxonomy): domain Bacteria; phylum Pseudomonadota; class Gammaproteobacteria; order Enterobacterales; family Aeromonadaceae; genus Tolumonas. The sequence goes on along the minus strand of CAIZDF010000169.1, from coordinate 1,806 downwards.
TGGAAGAAGGTTTGCGTATTTTTGAAGAGTTGAAAAAAACCTTCGGTGTCAGTCTCATCACCGATGTGCATGAAACATGGCAAGCGAAACCAATCAGCGAAGTGGTGGATGTGCTGCAATTACCGGCATTTCTGGCGCGTCAAACTGATCTGGTCGAAGCACTGGCGAAAACCGGCAACGTAGTGAATGTGAAAAAACCACAATTCCTAAGCCCAGGTCAGGTTAAAAACATCGTTGAGAAATTCGCTGAGTGTGGTAACGAACGCGTGATCTTGTGTGAGCGCGGTGTGAATTTCGGTTATGACAATCTGGTTGTCGATATGCTGGGTTTTGGCGTAATGAAAAATGCCAGCCAAGGCAGCCCGGTTATTTTCGACGTGACTCATGCACTGCAATGCCGTGATCCGCTGGGTGCTGCTTCTGGTGGTCGCCGTGAACAAGTGGTTGATCTGGCGCGTGCAGGTATGGCGGTTGGTCTGGCAGGTCTGTTTATCGAAGCACATCCTGATCCGGATCATGCGCGTTGTGACGGCCCAAGTGCGTTGCCGCTGGATAAACTGGAGCCATTCCTGCAGCAGATGAAAGCGATTGATGATTTAGTGAAAAATTTTGCGCCGCTGGACATCAGCTAACTGTTAGTAGCTGGCGCTTATTAAGCCAAATAACAGCACTCTTTTTAAAGCCCCGGATAGGGGCTTTTTTGATCTGCTCGAACACATCACAGACAAAATACATTGCCATAAATATAATAAGCTATATATATTATATGCATTGCTATTATCTTTGTGTGGCCAGAATGAACAGTACTGACATCGCTTCTCTCTTTGGTGAAGTTGCCCGATTGACCCGAAGACGATTTAACCAGCAAATGGAATCCTTTCGACTCACCCATGCGCAAAGCCGCACCTTGTTACGCTTATCGCGTTGTCAGGGATTACGTCAGGTTGATCTGGCAAAAATACTAGAAATTCAGCCAATTACCTTGGTTAAACAATTAGACCAGCTGGTCGAAATGGGGCTGATTGAACGCCGCAATGATGAGCAAGATCGCCGGGCGTTTCGTTTATATCTGTTACCCGCGGCGGAACCGGTGCTAACCGAGATCCGTGCTGAAGTGCAGGATCTACAAAGCGTAATGACCAAAGATCTAACGGCTGCGCAAATTGACGCATTTGTCGAAGCACTGTCGGTGATGAAAACCAATTTGCTGACAGATGATATCGACACTGCTCATAGTGCCATGTTGGGTAAAGAGGACAAATCATGAGTGAAAAACAGCCTGAAAGCACCAATTCCCGTTCTTTAAGTAAATTACGTCGCTGGCTGATGTTAGGGCCTTGTTTTGTTCTATTACTGGGTGGCAGTTATTTTTATCTAAACAGTGGCCGGTATGTTGAGACCGATAACGCTTACCTGAAAAGTGACAAGATCCCGCTGAGTACCGAAGTGGCCGGGCAGGTTGTTGCGTTATACGTGAAAGAAAATGTGCCGGTAAAAGCAGGGCAACCGCTGTTTGAAATCGATCCTGCTGCCTATCAAGTCGCGTTACAAAAAGCACAAGCTAATCTGGCGAATATCCGCACTACGATTTCTGCATTAAAAGCACAATATCAGCAGGTTGAATCACAGATCGCCCTGCAAAACACCAATTACGCGTATGCGCAAAAAGCCTATAAACGTCAGGCGGAATTAGCAGAGCGGCATTTTGTTTCCGCCTCTGGGGTGGATGATTCCAAGCAAGCCGTCGATGTGGCTTCCCAGCAATTAGTCGTATTGCGTAATCAGTTAGAGCAGTTGAAACAAAAT